>NZ_BAABKB010000003.1:0-229035 GCF_039543605.1 Streptomyces siamensis
CTGCAGGGGGGACCCTGTGGGAGAGTAGGACGCCGCCGAACTAATATTGAAGAAAACCCCCGTACCGGGATACCGGTACGGGGTTTTCTGCGTTTTAGGGGCTGCCTGTGTGACGTTTCGCGGTCGATTAGGGTCGACCCATGCGCTACGACCTGGTGATCTTCGACAATGACGGTGTCCTGGTGGACAGTGAGCGGATCTCCAACACGATCCTGGCCGCCCATCTCACCGAGCTGGGGCATCCGACCTCGTACGAGGACTCCATCAGGGACTACATGGGCTCGGCGATGCACCGCATCCACGACCTCGTGCACGAGCGCAGCGGCCGGCGACTTCCCGACGACTTCGACGACGTCTTCCACGCGCGCGTCTTCGCCGCCTTCGAGCGGGAGTTGGAGCCCGTTCCCGGCGCCATGCAGGTGCTGGAGAAGCTGGCCGCGGACGGTGTGCCGTACTGCGTGGCCTCCTCCGGGAGCCATGAACGGATCCGGGTGGGCCACCGCAAGACGGGGCTCGACCAGTGGTTCGACGCGGAGCGCGTCTTCAGCTCGCAGGACGTGGGACGGGGAAAGCCCGCCCCCGACCTGTTCCTGCACGCCGCCGAGCGCATGGGCGTACCGCCGCGGCGGTGTGTCGTCGTGGAGGACAGCCCGCTGGGCGTGCAGGCGGCGCATGCGGCAGGCATGGACGTGTACGGGTTCACCGCCATGACACCCGCCGCCAAGCTCGCCGGCGCCACCCAACTGTTCTCCGACATGGGCGAGTTGGCTGACCTGCTGGTATGACGTCGCCGGTGACGGCGTCCATGTGCGGGGACTGACATTTGTCATGCGGAGCTCCGGACGATCGTTTCTGTCGGCGGACGGGGTCCGACCGCGAAGCTGAGTACATCGAAACGGGACGTACACAGCGACGACGGAGGGACCCGATCATGAGCGCCACGACCATCGAGACCAGTACCGAAGCGACCGCCGTCGCGGCGACCGGCCCGGCCGCCGCCAAGCCCAGCTTCCTGCCGCTGATCATGGACGTGGCGGTGCCCCTGGCGTCGTACTACCTCCTGAAGAACGGGTTCGGGATGAGCACCGTGGCGGCGCTGGCCTGGAGCAGCGTGGTGCCGGCGGTGCGGACGCTGTGGAGCCTGGTGAAGGAGCGCACGTTCAACGGGCTGGCCGGACTGATCCTCCTCGTCAACGTCGTCGGACTGCTCCTCAGCCTGGTCGCCGGCGACCCGCGGCTGATGCTGGCGAAGGACAGCGGTGTCAGCAGCGTCGTCGGTATCGGCATCCTGCTGTCGGTGCGGCTCGGACGGCCGATGATGACGCAGGGAATGAAGCCGTTCCTCATCAAGGGCGACGCGGCCAAGAACGCGGCCTGGGAGCGGCTGCTCGCCGGCTCCGAGCGGTTCCGGCAGGCGGAGCGGACCTTCTCCCTCATCTGGGGAGCGGCCCTGCTCGGTGAGTGCGTGCTGCGGGTGGTGGGCGCGTACACGCTGCCGGTCGACACCATGGTCTGGCTCGGCACGGTCGTCATGGTCGCCACGATCGGCCTGGCCATCCTCCTCAGCGGGCGCTTCGCGGTCGTCCCGATGGAGAAGCTGCTGGAGCAGGAGCTGGCCGGCCGGACCCGCTGAACGGCGGGGCCGCCCGCCCCGGTTCACCCGAGAAGCCGCTCGACCGGCTTCGCCCGGTACACCTCGACCGGCTCGGCCCGGTACACACGGAGTGCCGCTCCACCGCTTCACCCGAAGAGCTGAGCAAAATTCATCTTCGGCTTGATCTACCCACCGGTAAGCCGGGGCCCTACGCTCGCCGCCATGACAGATGTGCTGCGGCGCGGTAGGGCCTCTTTGGCGTTCAGCTTCTTCGCTCAGGGCGCCACCTTCGCGCTCCTCGTGACGCGCATCCCGGCCATCCAGGACCGGTACGGGATATCCGACGCGCTGCTGCCCGTCTTCCTGGCTGCCGTGCCCATCCTCGCCGGGGTCGGCAGCGTGACCACCGAGCACCTGGTCAAGCGGATACCGGTCGGCCGTCTGCTGCGCTGGTCCCAGCCGGTCGTCCTGCTCGCCCTGCTCGGCGTCGGCGCCGGCGACCACCTCGTGGAGGTCGCGATCGCCCTGGGCGCCTTCGGTCTCGCGGTCGGCGCGCTCGACGCCTCGATGAACATGCTCGGCGTCAGCCTCCAACGGGCGTACGGGCGCAGCATCATGCTCGGCTTCCACGCCGCGTACAGCCTGGGCGGGATCGTGGGTGCGTCGCTCGCGTGGGCGGGGGCGCACTGGCACCTCTCGCTGCTCGTGTCCTACCTGCCGGTGGCGCTGGTGCTGCTCCCGGCCACGTTCGTGGGAAGCCGCTGGTACGTCGACGGGGGCGCGCCCGAGCAGCGGGAGGCGGGCGAGGGCGGGCCCGTCGTCTTCAAGTTGCTGCTGCCGCTGTGCCTGGTGATGACGTTCGCGTACATCGGGGACTCGACGGTCTCCAACTGGAGCGCCAAGTACCTTCAGGACGTGCTGGGCAGCTCCGAGCAGCTGGCGACCGTTCCGTACAACGTGTACATGGTGACGACGCTGCTGGGCCGGGCGATCGGGGACTTCGGGGTGCGGCGCTTCGGGGCCGTGGCCGTGGTGCGGCTCGGGGCGGTGGTGGCGGCGCTCGGGTTCGCGGTCGTGGCGGTCGCCCCCGGTGCCTGGGTGGGCATGCTCGGGTTCACGCTGTTGGGCCTGGGGCTGTGCGTGATCGTGCCGCAGACCTTCGCGGCGGCGGGGCGGCTCTTCCCGGGTGCCTCGGACACGGCGATCGCGCGCCTGAACATCTTCAACTACGTGGGCTTCCTGATCGGTTCGCCGTTGGTGGGGGCGCTGGGGGACGCCTGGAACTACCGGGGCGCCATGCTCGTACCGATGGTGCTGGTCCTGGTGACCCTGGGGTACGCCCGGTCGTTCGCCCCTGAACCAAACCGATACGGTGACGGTCATGAGCGGCCGCGCACAGCTGATGTGGGACGAGGCAGTAACGGGCTATGACTTCGGTCCCGAGCACCCGATGGACCCGGTCAGGCTCGCGCTGACCCGGAGCCTGGTCGGCGCTTTCGGGCTCGACCGTGACGTCGATGTCGTCGCGGCGAAGTCCGCCGGGGACTCCACTCTGCGGCTCGTGCACCGCGAGGACTACGTGGAGGCGGTCAAGGCCGCGTCCGCCGACCCGGGGTCCGCGGACGTGTCGTACGGGCTCGGGACCGTGGACGACCCCGCGTTCGCCGGGATGCACGAGGTGTCGGCGCTCATCGCCGGGCAGTCCGTGGGGGCCGCCGAGGCGGTGTGGCGCGGAGAAGCGCTGCACGCCGTGAACTTCGCGGGCGGCCTGCACCATGCGATGCCCGGTGCCGCGTCCGGGTTCTGCATCTACAACGACGCCGCGCTCGCCATCGCCCGGCTGCTCGAACTGGGAGCCGAGCGTGTCGCGTACGTCGATGTCGACGTGCACCACGGCGACGGAGTGCAGGCGGCATTCTGGGAGGACCCGAGGGTCCTCACGATCTCGCTGCACGAGCATCCGCGGACGCTGTTCCCGCAGACGGGATGGCCGGAGGAGACCGGCGCAGGCAAGGCGGCGGGCTCCGCGGTCAACGTCGCGCTGCCCGCCGGCACCGGGGACGCCGGATGGCTGCGGGCCTTCCACTCGGTGGTGCCCGAGCTGATCGCGGACTTCCGGCCCCAGGTCCTGGTCACCCAGCACGGCGCCGACACCCACTTCGAGGATCCGCTCGCGCACCTCGCCGTCTCGCTCGACGCCCAGCGCGCCGTGCAGATGGCCTGTCACGACCTGGCGCACGAGTACGCGGACGGGCGCTGGGTCGCGCTCGGCGGCGGCGGGTACGCCGTGGTGGAGGTCGTGCCGCGGTCCTGGACGCACCTGGTCGCGATCGCCGCGGGCCGGCCGCTGGCACCCGAGACGGTGATCCCCGAGAGCTGGCGGCAGGAAGTCTTCGCCCGTGCCCGGCAGTTGGCGCCGGCGCGGATGACGGACGGTCGCTGGCCCGTGCCCTGGAAGGACTGGGAGGCGGGGTACGACCCCGCGGACCGTCTGGACCAGGCGATCGTCGCCACCCGCAGGGCCGTGTTCCCGCTGCGCGGTCTGCTGGCCTAGGGCGACTCGCCGACTTCCGGCCGGAAGCTGTGCCGGCCCTGTGGCCCCATTAGGCCAACTGTGGGGCATTTTCTGCGTTTTGGGCTTGCGGCGGCGGTGGATGCGCCAGCATCGCTGACGTGTTGAGCACCGGAGCAATGCGTGCACACCTGCTGGCCGCCCGGTTGGCCGGGCCCGTGGCCACCTCGCGCGAGGAGAGCCTGCGCAGCTATCGGCTCTTCGCTGCCCGCGATCCCCGGATGCTGCTCGGCCTCGATCCCGAATGGACCTGGCGGCAGCAGGACTTGATCGAGCTGATGGCAGACAAGTGCGGGGTTTCGGCCGATCCCGCGCACACTTCAGGGCATGATGTGATCGATCCGGAGCGAACCCTGGTGGCGCTCGACGCCTTCGCGCAGCGGCTCGGCGAGGCGGCCCGCAGCCGTGCTCCGGTGCTCCTCGGCACCGGCCATCCGCACCGGCTGATCGGTTTCTACGCCGCTCTCGCGGACGCCCTGTCGGCGGCGGGGTGTGCGGTCCTCACTCCCGCGCAGGGTAGCTGTGTCGACATAACGACCCGGTTCGGCCTACGCACGTACAACCTTGACTACGTACAAGGTGTCGCGCTGGTGCGCGAACCAGGCGTGCAGGCCACCGGGCGTGCGACCGGCGCGCACACCCACTCGCCGCTCCCGGTTCGGACCGCTCTGGCGGCCGCCGCGGAGGCCGGCGGCCCCCTCCCGGAGCTGGTCATCGGGGACCACGGATGGGTCTGCGGGGCAGGTCAGCTGGGGTTCGAGGCGATGGGGCTGGCCGATACGGACGATCCTGCGCTCTTCGTCGGAGAGGCAGAGGGGCAGGTGTCCGTCGTCGTTCCGCTTGATGACGCTGTGCGGTCTGATTACTACCGACCGCTTACTCGCTATGTACTCAATCGAGCGTGTCTGTCACAGTAGGCGGCCGATGGCATCCCCTCTTCCCCACTCGCATCACCCGCCCCTACATTGGGGAGTGAGCACGCAACGACGAAGAGTCACCGGAAGGGGAAGCCGGTGGCCGTCGAGTGCGGAAGGTTCAGGTGTGTCATGGCTGCAGCTGGCGAGAGGCCTCTGAACGAGGTTCAGTTCCTTACCGTGGCGGAGGTCGCCTCGGTGATGCGAGTGTCGAAGATGACCGTGTACCGACTGGTGCACAGCGGTCATCTGCCGGCCATCCGGGTGGGGAGGTCCTTCCGGGTGCCGGAGCAAGCGGTTCACGAGTACCTCCGTGAGAGCTATGTGGGGGTGGAGACGGCCTGACGGCGTTTCCGGGGGATCGATGGAGATCTCCCGGAACCCCTCGATTACGACCTCGGCGCTCGGACGGGTAGGCTGGCCCCTCATAGGTCGTGTGGGCCCATGCAGCCCAGCACCGAGTAAAGAGAAGTGAGCGAGGGTAGTCGTGGGCTCTGTTATCAAGAAGCGGCGCAAGCGGATGGCGAAGAAGAAGCACCGCAAGCTGCTCAAGCGCACTCGCGTTCAGCGTCGCAACAAGAAGTAAGCGGCGCCGCACAAGCGCATGACGTGGCCCCCCACCGGACGGTGGGGGGCCACGTGCGTGTCCGGGCGGCCTGCGGGCGGGTCCTCGCGGATGTGCCTGCGGGCGGGTCCTCGCGGACGTGCGGGCGGGTTGTCCTCGCGGCCCGCGGGCGTCGATCCGGCCCGGGTTCGGGGCCGGTCCGGTGCGGGGCGTGGACGTGTGTGAGCCTTAGGCCGAATGGCTGGGTCTGGTCGTACGTCTGTGGCTGTCGTCACTTCATGCATCGGGCGGTCATCACAGCGCAACATCCAACCGCTAAGTTGGCGGCACACGGGGAACCCGGCAGGGTACGCGCAGAGCTACGTCCAGTTCTGGAAGGAAGGCGCTGATCTTGGGGAAGGTCGTGCTCGTGACCGGAGTGGCCCGCCAACTGGGGGGCCGGTTCGTGCGACGGATCCAGCGTGACCCGCAGGTCGACCGGGTGGTCGCCGTGGACGCGGTCCCGCCCGAGCATCATCTCGGCGGCGCCGATTTCGTGCAGGCGGACATCCGCCAGCCGGCCATCGCGCGGGTGCTCGCCGAGCACACCGTCGACACGGTGGTGCACATGGACGTGACCGGTACGGCGCTGAGCGGCGGCAGCCGGACCACGGTCAAGGAGACCAACGTCATCGGCACCATGCAACTGCTGGGTGCCTGCCAGAAGTCCCCGACGGTCAAACGGCTCGTCGTGAAGTCCAGTACCAACGTGTACGGCTCCGCTCCCCGCGACCCCGCCGTCTTCACCGAGACCACCCCGCCCAAGTCGCTGCCCAGCGGCGGCTTCGCGAAGGACACCGTGGAGGTCGAGGGCTACGTACGCGGGTTCGCGCGCCGCAGGCCCGATGTGGCCGTGTGCGTGCTGCGGTTCGCGAACATCCTCGGGCCGAGCGCGGACTCGCCGCTCGCCTCGTACTTCTCGCTGCCCGTGCTGCCGACCGTCTTCGGCTACGACCCGCGCCTGCAGTTCGTGCACGAGGACGACGTGATCGAGGTGCTGCGACTCGCCTCGCACGAGCCGGAGCGCGGCACCCTCAACAGCGGCACGTTCAACATCGCGGGCGACGGCGTCCTGTTGCTCTCACAGTGCGCGCGACGTCTCGGCCGGCCCACGGTGCCGCTGCTGCTGCCCGCGCTCAGCTGGGCCGGCACGGCCGTGCGTACCCTGGGCGTGACGGACTTCTCGCCGGAGCAACTGCGGCTGCTCACGCACGGCCGGGTCGTGTCGACGAACCAGATGCGCGAAACGCTGGGCTACAAGCCGAAGTACACGACCGCGGAGACCTTCGCGGACTTCGCCCGCAGCCGGGGGCCCGGACTCCTGCCCCCCGAGGCCCTTGCGGGGGCCGTCGACCGGATCGCCGCGCTGCCCGTCCTGGGCGGCGGCCACCCCCCGACGCAGAGCGCCAACTGAGGAGCGCATCAACGATGGCGGACGCCAAAGTCATTCCGTTCGATGACGACCGGTCGCGTGGGGCTGCGATGCAGCGCCCGCAGCGGCGCCGGGCCGCGGGGAGCCGGCGCAAGGGCGAGCCCGTGGTGGTTCGTGAGGTCCAGCCCCTGCCGGGCCCGGCCGTCCCACAGGATGATGTTCCTGTGACGCGTGAGGAACAGCCACCCCAGCAGCCACAGGACGGCGGCGGCCTGGAACGGCGTATCGCCGGAGGCCTGGCCTTCCTGCGCCGCCGGCTGACCGGTGACTACGAGGTCGACGACTTCGGCTACGACGCCGAACTCACCGACCAGGTCCTGATGTCGCTGATCCGGCCGTTGTACGAGAAGTACTTCCGCGTCGACGTGAAGGGCATCGAGAACATCCCGTCCGAGGGCGGGGCACTGATCGTCGCCAACCACTCGGGGACCCTGCCGCTGGACGGCCTGATGATGCAGGTCGCCGTGCACGACAACCACCCCGCCGGCCGGCACCTCCGGCTCCTCGCCGCCGACCTGGTCTTCATGCTCCCGGTCGTCAACGAGCTGGCGCGCAAGGCCGGTCACACCCTGGCGTGCGCGGAGGACGCCGAACGGCTCCTGGAACGGGGCGAAGTGGTCGGTGTGATGCCGGAGGGCTTCAAGGGCATCGGCAAGCCGTTCAGCGAGCGCTACAAGCTCCAGCGCTTCGGCCGCGGCGGGTTCGTCTCCACCGCCCTGCGCCAGGGCACCCCGATCATCCCGTGCTCGATCGTGGGCGCGGAGGAGATCTACCCGATGATCGGCAACGCGAAGACCCTCGCGAGGCTGCTGGGCTTCCCGTACTTCCCGATCACGCCGACCTTCCCGTGGCTGGGGCCGCTCGGTGCGATTCCGCTGCCCACGAAGTGGACGATCCAGTTCGGTGAGCCGATCCGCACGGACGGCTATCCGCCGGAGGCGGCCGAGGACCCGATGCTGATGTTCAACCTGACGGACCAGGTCAGGGAGCAGATCCAGCACACGCTGTACAAGCTGCTGGTGCAGCGGCGGTCCGTGTTCTTCTGAGTGGTTCGGGTCCTGCCGAGTCCTTCGGCGGGACCGGTTCGTACGCGCGCCTGTACGCGGCTGGGGGCGCCCTTCCGGAGAAGGGCGCCCCCAGCCGCGTAGTGCGTTACTTGTCGTCCTCGCTGTCGATGCCCAGGCCCGGGAGGAGGCCCGGGAGGAGCGGGGGCAGGGTGACGTCCGGCTCGCTCGCCGGGGTGCTCCTGCTGCCGGACGGTGAGGAACTGGCGGTGTCCTTGGGCGGGTCCAGCAGTCCACCCGTGCTGCCGCCGATGAGGCCGTCGCTGCTGCTGTCCGAGCTGGACGGCTTCGGCTTGCCGCTGCTGTGACCGCCGGCCGAGGAGCCGCTGGTGGCGGTGCTGGGCGCCGGAGCGTCCGTCCCGGACGAGGCGGTGGCCTCCTCGCTCCTGCCGCGGTGCCGGCCGGTGCCCTCCGGGGAGGGAGTCGGGGGCAGCAACGAGCGCAGCGGGCCGACCTCTTCGTCTATGGCGTCGAAGACCGACGAGACCTGGTCACTGACGTCGCCGAGCTGCACGGGCAGCCGGTCGCGCAGTGCGCCCCAGGCTTCACGATGCGACTGGGAGAAGGCGGACAGGGCCTGGATGGGGCCCAGTGAGCCGTCCCTCGCGTACGCCTCGTGCAGCAGACGGTGGCCTTCCGAGGCGTCGTGCTGCATGCCCGACAGGGCACGGCGGATCTCACCCAGGGACTCGTGGTCGAGTTGGCCCGAGCGGTCCCGCTCCATCAGCCGCCGCGCCTCGCTCAGCCGGGTCGAGGCCTGGTCGAGGTAGAGCTCGCCGCGGTCGCTGTCGCCGTGGGCCAGGCCCAGCTTGATGTCCTCCATGCCTCGCTTGAGCCCGTAGAGCGAGTCTCCGGGGAGGGCGTCGGAGCTGGCGGCGGCCACGCCGCCGAAGGCTCCCGCGGCCACACCCACGGTGAGCCCGCCCGCGGCCAACCCCTTCGACAGCCGGGACCGCGGTCGCAATTTGCCCAGCCCGCTCGCCCGGTGCGCGCCCTTGGCCCGGTGGGTCCGCTGCTCGGGCACCGCGGGATCGCGGCCCTCGCCTCCGGCAGTGCCCTCCAGCAGCATGGCCTCCATCGCGGCGACGAGCTGTGCTCGCTGCACGACTTTGACCTCGGGGTCCAGCTCCGGCTTGGGCAGCTCGCCGAGACCGGTGGCGAGGGCCAGGAGCAGGCCCTCCTCGGTCCGTTCCGCAGCAGCCGGGGACGGTGCCCATCCATCGGGCTGCTCGGCCGCCGGGCCCTGTTCGGACTGCTCCTCCAGAGCCTGGGCGAAGGCGTTCGCCCGCCGGTGTGCCGATACGTTCGCGATCACTGGCGGCACCTCCTCTCGTCATGACGGTCGACTCCCCAGGGGGTCCTGAGGGTTGCACTCCCTGACCACATCCACACGATCGAGTGATCAGTGCTGGCCAAGGGGTGACCACAGGGAGCCTGTATCCCGCACAACGAGCGTCGCGGCACTTGGGTTACGGACGACGGATGATCGGACCGCGAAGTCAACAGACTCTTACAGACGGTGAGTTGATCGTCGCTGAACGTGTGGGATCACTATGGGTGGTACGGCTTCAGCGCGCGTCGTCCGGGAGCAGCCGGGCCAGGGTACGGACGGCCCGGTACTGCAGGGTCTTGATGGCGCCCTCGTTCTTGCCCATCACCCGGGCGGTCTCGGCGACCGAGAGCCCCTGGAGGAAGCGGAGCGTCACGCACTCCTGCTGCTGCGGGTTGAGGCGCCGGACGGCGTCGAGCAACGCCGCGTTCGACAGGGACTCCAGGACGGAGTCCTCGGGGGAGCGCTCGACCTCGTTCGCGTCGAGCATCTCCCCGGTGGTCACCTCCAGCCGGAATCGGCTGGACTTGAAGTGGTCGGCGACCAGGTTGCGGGCGATCGTGACGAGCCAGGCGCCGAAGTCGCGGCCCTGCCAGGTGAAGGTGCCGATGCGCCTGAGGGCCCGCAGGAAGGTCTCGCTCGTCAGGTCCTCGGCGGTCGCCTTCCCGCCCACCCGGTAATAGATGTAGCGGTACACGGTGTCGCTGTACTGGTCGTAGAGCCGTCCGAACGCGTCGGCCTCGCCGGCCTGGGCGCGCTCCACGAGGTCCATCATCCTGGCGCTGTCACTGTCCGCCGCCGGGCGGCGTGCGGTGGTGGCCGAGCTCGAGCGGCCCCGTCTGCCGACCGCCGCGTTGCCGTCGGCCAGTGCGTAGCAGGGGCCGACGGGCGCGGGGGCGGCGAGGGCGGGTACGGCGTACGCGGTGGGGACGAAGCCGCGAAGACGGTCCAGGACCGTTGCGCGCAGCGTAGCCAGGCCCGAGGCGTCAACCCCGACGTGTGAGTACACGGGACTCCCAGAGGCAGAGCTTCCATCACGTGCAGTGCGGGACCGTTCACCCGTCGTGGCGACGGAGGGGTACCGGTTTGCGTCTGAGGAGAATAACGCTTCGTACAGGCAGCGCTACACCCAGTTGCTCAAATCATCGATTACGTCGCTTCTGTTACCGATCGAGGCCTTTTCAAGTGCCGGGTGGTGAACAGTTGTTGATCGGATTAGTTCGTGTTCCGTCTGAGTGCGGGGCGTGTTGTGGCCGTCTCGCGGCAAGGGGACTGGCGGCGGGGCTGTGCGGGTAGAACCCGCTGAATTGGGCGTGGCACGGTGGCCGGCCCGGGCGGTTCGCGCCCCCTCCGCCCGTTGACCGTCCCGTACTTCTGGAGGATCCGCCCCCAGAAGTACGGTCGGCCTGGACGGCCTCGTCCTCGAACGCCGGACGGGCCGGAACTCTTGCGCACCGGCCGGGTGGAAAGGCGCGCGGCGAACGCCGGACGGGCCGGAGCTCTCCGGTGTCGGACGCGCCGGGACTCTCCGGCGTCCGACGGAAGTGCCCGGAGTCGGCGGCGGCGTACGGGAAACGCGGACGGCCCCGGCCTGGAGGGCCGGGGCTGTGGCGTCGGGGTGGGTCAGCGGCGGCGGCGGTGGAGGGCGATGGCGGCCGCGGTGCCGCCGGCCACCGCGCCGACTCCGGCCGCGGCGGGGATGCCGACCTTGGCGGCCTTGCGGGCGGTGCGGTAGTCGCGCAGGCGCCAGTCGGAGTCCCGGGCGTGCCGGCGCAGCTTGGTGTCGGGGTTGATGGCGTAGGGGTGCCCGACCAGCGACAGCATGGGGATGTCGTTGTGGGAGTCGCTGTACGCGGCGCAGCGGGACAGGTCCAGGCCTTCCGCCGAGGCCAGGGCGCGGACCGCCTCCGCCTTCGCCGGGCCGTGCAGCGGCTCGCCGACCAGCTTGCCGGTGTAGACGCCGTCGACGGATTCCGCGACGGTGCCGAGGGCGCCGGTCAGGCCGAGGCGGCGGGCGATCACCGTGGCGATCTCCACCGGCGCGGCCGTGACCAGCCACACCTTCTGGCCCGCGTCGAGGTGTGCCTGGGCGAGGGCGCGGGTGCCGGGCCAGATCCGCTCGGCCATGTACTCGTCGTAGATCTCCTCGCCGATCGACATCAGTTCGGAGACGCGGTGTCCCTTGACGATCGACAGCGCGGAGTCGCGCGCGTCCTGCATGTGCTCGGGGTCCTCGACGCCGGCGAGCCTGAACCACGCCTGCTGCCAGGCGAATCGGACGAGGTCGCGCGTCTCGAAGAACCGCCGCTTGTACAGACCCCGGCCGAAGTGGAAGAGGGCCGCGCCCTGCATCACGGTGTTGTCGAGGTCGAAGAACGCGGCGGCCCTGTCGTCGCCGAGGACCGGGAACTCCGGTTCCTCCGCGGCGGTGTCGGGTGCCGGTTCTTCCAGTTCCTGCGAGGACAGTTCCTGCGAGGACTTGCGCGCGGCCTCCGCAGAGGCCTCGCCTGCCAACACGCTCCGCGCCGTGGCGGAGCGCCTACGGGGAGTGAGCCATCCGAGAGCGGCCATGGCGTGAGCATAGCCAGTTTGTTCGGTGGTTCCGGAGTCGAGAGGATTCGGCGCTGTGAACTCTCCGCGACCGAGCCGTTAAAGAAGTGCTCCCACCGGTGCGCCGGAGCGGCTCCGCGGGTGTTCAGGAGAGGTGCCGCGGATGTGCCCGCCGAGGGGCCGTGTCGCCGTGCGTGGGGCGAGAATGGCCGACATGAGTCCCATGTTTCGACGCAAGGACCCCCAGGACCGGCTCGTCACACTGATCCGGAAGCCCGGCTGTCATCTGTGTGATGACGCACAGCAGGTCGTCGAGAAGGTCTGCGGTGACCTCGGCGTGCCCTGGGAGCAGAAGGACATCACCGAGGACGAGGCGCTGCACCGCGAGTACTGGGAACAGATCCCGGTGGTGCTGGTGGACGGCGCGCAGCACACCTTCTGGCGGGTGGACGAGGAGCGTCTACGCAAAGCCCTCACACGGTGAATTCACCCGGCGGACCCCGTGCGGGAACGCCGGTGCCGCCCCGCCGTGGGCGCGCCGTGACCTCGATGTGACCTGACTGGGTAGTCCAAGTGGTCCGGAAAGTCGCCTAGGATCGACGGCGATTGGTCTCGGGGGCGGGATGCGTTGAGGAGAGTGTGCGGTTTTGCCCCCTTCAGGTGCCGAACGAAGATGCGTGTGCGCCGGTTCCATACGTGTGCGCCGGGCGCGCGTGACCCCGGTCACGTTGGCCGGGCAAATCGGACACCATCTTTGTGCACGCGTTCACAAAGACATAGCCTGCATTCGACGGGGCGGTCTAGGTACGTGTGACCGCCTGCAGCCCCGCTCTACCCGCAGGAGCACCGTGGCAACTGGCCGAACTCACCGACCGGCGACCCGCAGCCGAGGGATTCCCGAGGCCACCGTCGCCAGGCTTCCGCTGTACCTCCGAGCCCTCACCGCACTGTCGGAGCGCTCGGTCCCCACGGTCTCCTCCGAGGAGCTCGCGGCCGCGGCGGGGGTCAACTCCGCGAAGCTGCGCAAGGACTTCTCGTACCTCGGCTCCTACGGGACCCGTGGCGTGGGGTACGACGTCGAGTATCTCGTCTACCAGATCTCCCGCGAGCTGGGCCTGACCCAGGACTGGCCGGTTGTGATCGTCGGTATCGGTAACCTCGGCGCGGCGCTGGCCAATTACGGAGGGTTCGCGTCCCGTGGCTTCCGGGTCGCCGCGCTGATCGACGCCGACCCCGAGATGGCCGGCAAGCAGGTCGCCGGGATCACCGTGCAGCACAGCGACGGCCTCGAGAAGATCATCTCCGACAACGGCGTCTCCATCGGCGTGATCACCACCCCGCCGGGCGTCGCCCAGCAGGTCTGCGAGCGCCTCGTCGCCGCCGGAGTCACCTCCATCCTGAACTTCGCGCCGACCGTCCTGTCCGTCCCGGACGGCGTCGACGTGCGCAAGGTCGACCTCTCCATCGAGCTGCAGATCCTGGCGTTCCACGAGCAGCGCAAGGCCGGCGAGGAAGCCGAGTCGCAGGCCGGTGCCGTGGCCGCGGCCCACCAGGACGACGACGAGAAGGGACCCGACGGGGACGTCCCCGCCGTGATGCCGGCATGAGTCTCCTCGTCGTCGGGCTGAGCCACCGCAGCGCTCCGGTCAGCGTCCTCGAACGCGCCGCACTGTCCGCGGACGCGCAGGTCAAGCTGCTCCAGGACACCCTCGCCGCCGAACCGGCCGCCGAGGCCGCCGTGCTCGCCACCTGCAACCGCATCGAGCTGTACGCCGACGTGGACAAGTTCCACGCGGGCGTCGCCGAGCTGTCCCTGCTGCTCGCCCAGCACAGCGGGGTCGGCCTCGAGGAGCTCACCCCGTACCTGTACGTGCACTACGAGGACCGGGCGGTCCACCACCTCTTCTCGGTGGCGTGCGGCCTGGACTCGATGGTCGTGGGCGAGGGCCAGATCCTCGGCCAGATCAAGGACGCGCTGGCCACCGCGCAGGAGCTGCACACCGCCGGCCGTCTCCTGAACGACCTGTTCCAGCAGGCACTGCGGGTCGGCAAGCGCGCACACTCCGAGACCGGCATCGACCGTGCGGGCCAGTCCCTGGTCACCTTCGGCCTGGAGCAGCTGTCCGCCGGTGCGGCGGTCGAGGCCTGGGCCAAGGGCAGGAAGGCCCTGGTCATCGGCGCGGGCTCGATGTCCTCGCTGGCCGCGGCCACCCTCGCGCGCGCCGGGGTCGGCGAGATCGTGATCGCCAACCGCACCTTCGAACGTGCCGAGCGCCTGGCCCGGATCCTCACCGACAGCGAGGACACGGACGTGTCGGCCCGCGCGGTACCGATGGAGTCGGTACCGGTCGAGCTGACACGTGCCGACATCGCCGTCTCCTGCACCGGCGCCACCGGGCTCGTCCTGACGGCCGAGGCCGTCGCGGCGGCCGTGGAGGGCCGCACGGGACTGTCCGTGCCCGGTGCCGAGTCCGCCCGTACGCCGTCACCCGCGGCCCGCGTCGCGCAGCCGGGCGCCCCGCTCGCGCCGGCCGGCGCCGAGGAGGGCTGCCCCCTCGACCTGCCCGGAGTGCAGAGCACGGCCGGTTTCTCGGTGCTCGGCGAGGCGGCGGTGGCCGGTATGGCCGCGGCCGAGCTGGAGCAGCACGCGGCATGGGTGGACAAGGGCGACGCGGCGGGCCGCGCGCAGCGTCCGGCCGTCGCGGGCACCGCCACGGTCCACGAAGCGGGCGTGTCCACGCTGCTCGACCCGGAGGGCGACGCCGACGCCATCGCCGCGCTGGTCTCCGCCGTCGCGACCGCGGGCCGCATCCCCGAGCGCCGCAGGCCCGAGCCCGTCGCCGAGGCCCCCCGGCCCGCGCCCGTGCTCGCGCTGCTGGACCTCGCGATGCCCCGCGACATCGACTCCGCCGTGCACCGGCTGCTCGGCGTGCGTCTCGTCGACATCGAGTCGCTGGCCGAGGCCTCCGCGGACGCGCCGATGGCCGCGGACGTCGACCAGGTGCGCAGGATCGTCTCCGACGAGGTGGCCGCCTTCGGCGCCGCCCAGCGGGCGGCGCACATCACGCCCACCGTGGTGGCCCTGCGCGCCATGGCCGCCGACGTCGTCGCGAGCGAGATCGCACGGCTCGACGGCCGGCTGCCCGGCCTCGACGACAAGCAGCGCGGTGAGATCACGCAGGCCGTGCGGCGCGTCGTCGACAAGCTGCTGCACGCACCGACCGTGCGGGTCAAGCAGCTCGCGGCCGAGCCGGGTGGCGCCGGGTACGCGGACGCGCTGCGGACCCTGTTCGACCTGGACCCCGAGACGGTCGCCTCCGTTTCGCGGGCCGACGACGAACCCAAGAACGAGAACGAGAACGCCAGGAACCGAGGGCGATCATGAGTGATCCGCGAACCCACCGAGAAGGTGCGCTGAGGCTGGGGACCAGGCGCAGCAAACTCGCCATGGCCCAGTCCGGGCAGGTGGCGGACGCCGTCAGCCGGGTGACCGGGCGCCCCGTCGAGCTGGTCGAGATCACGACGTACGGCGACACCTCGCGCGAGCACCTCGCGCAGATCGGCGGCACCGGGGTCTTCGTGACCGCGCTGCGCGAGGCACTGGTGCGCGGTGACGTCGACTTCGCCGTGCACTCCCTCAAGGACCTGCCGACCACGCAGCCCGACGACCTGGCGCTGGCCGCCGTACCGCTGCGCGAGGACCCGCGTGACGTGCTGGTCGCCCGTGACGGTCTCACCTTCACCGAACTTCCCGAGGGCGCGCGCATCGGCACCGGTTCTCCGCGCCGCATGGCCCAGCTGAACTCGTACGCGCGCAATCACGGGATGACGATCGAGACGGTCGCCATCCGCGGGAACGTCGACACCCGCATCGGGTACGTGCGCAGCGGGGAACTCGACGCCGTCGTGCTCGCCGCCGCCGGACTCAACCGGCTCGGCCGTATCGACGAGGTCACCGACTTCCTGTCGGTCGACACTGTTTTGCCCGCCCCCGGCCAGGGGGCACTGGCGATCGAGTGCGCCGCGGACAACGCGGACCTCGTCGCAGCGCTCGGAGAGCTCGACGACCCGTTCACCCGGGCCGCCGTGACCGCCGAGCGGTCCCTGCTTGCCGCCCTGGAGGCCGGCTGCAGCGCACCCGTGGGTGCGCTCGCCGACCTGCTGGCCGACGGGCAGATTGTCAAGGAGATGCGCCTGCGCGGCGTCGTCGGCACGACCGACGGCTCGACGCTGGTGCAGCTGTCCACCACCGGTCCCGTGCCCGAGACACATGACCAAGCGATTGCGCTCGGCCGTGAACTCGCCGCCGAGATGCTTGCCAAGGGCGCGGCCGGTCTGATGGGGGAGCGAGCACTTTGAGCCCCACCAACCTTCCCGCCGGTCCGGAACACGGGCACGTCACCTTTCTGGGTGCCGGACCCGGGGATCCAGGACTCCTGACACTGCGCGCCGTGGAGGCGCTGGCGAACGCGGACGTTCTCGTCGCCGAGCACGAGGTGCTCGACGTGGTGCGTGTGCATGCCAGACAAAGCGTCGCCGTGCTGAACACCGATCCGGACACTTCTCCGGATGCGTACAGGGGCACGGGCACGCCTCAGCTGACGGTTGTTGACGGCGCGTCAACAACCGTTGGTGACCCCGCGTCGAGGGACGCCGCCAATCTTGTCATGGAGGCCGCGCGGGGCGGCAAGCGGGTCGTGCGTGCGGTGTCCGGGGACCCCGGACTTGATACGTACGCCGCCGAGGAAATGCTCGCCTGCGCCGCAGCGGGCGTCCCGTTCGAGGTCGTGCCCGGCATCGCCGCCGCCGTCGGCGTACCCGCCTACGCGGGTGTGCCGCTGCGCGACGCGCAGGGCGCGGACGTCCGGTTCGTCGACGCGCGGACGGCCTCCGACCGCTGCTGGACCGAGGTCGGCGCGTCCGACGGGACCGTCGTGGTCTCGACGACGCTCGACTCCGTGGCCGCGGCCGCCGGTGAACTCGTGGCGGCCGGCCGCAAGCCCGACACCCCGATGACGGTGACCGTCGCCGGCACCACCACGCGTCAGCGCACCTGGACCGCCACCCTCGGCACCATCGCACAGACACTGAAGCAGGCGAAGGTGCTGCCGTCCCCGGACGGCGGCCGGCCGGTGATAGTCGTGGTCGGTGAGCGTTCCGCAGCCGCCCAGCGCGACCAGTTGTCGTGGTTCGAGTCCAAGCCGCTGTTCGGCTGGAAGGTCCTCGTGCCGCGTACGAAGGAGCAGGCGGCTTCGCTCTCCGACCAGTTGCGGTCCTACGGAGCCGTACCGCACGAGGTGCCGACCATCGCCGTCGAACCGCCGCGCACGCCCCAGCAGATGGAGCGCGCGGTCAAGGGCCTGGTGACCGGCCGCTACGAGTGGATCGCCTTCACCTCGGTGAACGCGGTCAAGGCCGTGCGGGAGAAGTTCGAGGAGTACGGGCTCGACGCCCGCGCCTTCGCCGGGATCAAGGTCGCGGCCGTGGGAGACCAGACCGCGAAGGCGCTGATCGCCTTCGGCGTGAAGCCGGACCTGGTGCCGAGCGGTGAGCAGTCGGCCGCCGGACTGCTGGAGGACTGGCCGCCGTACGACCCGGTGTTCGACCCGATCGACCGGGTGTTCCTGCCGCGTGCCGACATCGCCACCGAGACGCTCGTCGCCGGGCTCATCGAGCTGGGCTGGGAGGTCGACGACGTCACGGCCTACCGGACCGTGCGGGCCTCGCCGCCGCCGGCGGAGACGCGTGAGGCCATCAAGGGCGGCGGCTTCGACGCGGTGCTCTTCACCTCGTCGTCGACCGTGCGGAACCTGGTGGGCATCGCGGGCAAGCCGCACAACGTAACCGTCATCGCGTGCATCGGTCCGGCCACGGCCAAGACGGCGGAGGAGCACGGACTGCGGGTCGACGTGATGGCACCCGAGCCGTCGGTGCACAAGCTCGCGGAGGCGCTGGCCGACTTCGGGCTGCGCCGACGGGCCGCCGCGCTGGACGCCGGTGACCCGGTGACACGGCCGAGCGAGCGCCGGCCCGGGTCGCGGCGCCGCCGTACCACCTGACGGCAGGGGGCCGGGGGACGTTTTCCCCCCTCGGCCCCCGCCCGTCCCGTGGACACGAGGCTGCCGTCCCCGGCGCCCCGGCCGCGGCCCGGACGCCCTCGTGCCCGGACGCCCGACGGGCCGGTCCCGGGCCGCCCCGCGGTCGCGAACGCCGACAAAGCGTCGGTATAGGTGCCCTTGGGGCAGGCGTAGCGTGGGGGGTATGACGAAGTACGGATCCTTCCCCGGTACGCGGCCGCGGCGGCTGCGTACGACACCTGTCATGCGCCGCATGGTCGCGGAGACGCGCCTGCACCCCGCCGACTTCATCCTGCCCGCGTTCGTGCGGGACGGCGTGAGCGAGCCGGTGCCGATCGCGGCGATGCCCGGTGTCGTGCAGCACACGCGTGACAGCCTTCGGAAGGCCGCCGTGGAGGCGCTGGAGGCCGGGGTCTCCGGGATCATGCTGTTCGGTGTGCCGGACGACGCCGACAAGGACGCCCAGGGAACCGCCGGCACCGACCCGGACGGGATCCTCCAGGTCGCGCTGCGCGACGTCCGCTCCGAGGTCGGCGACGACCTGATCGTCATGTCGGACCTGTGCCTCGACGAGTTCACCGACCACGGGCACTGCGGGGTCCTGGACACCGAGGGCCGCGTCGACAACGACGCGACGCTGGAGCGGTACGCCGAGATGGCGCAGGTGCAGGCGGACGCCGGCGCGCACGTGGTGGGACCCAGCGGGATGATGGACGGCCAGATCGGCGTCGTCCGCGACGCGCTCGACCAGATGGGCCGTGAGGACGTCTCGATCCTGGCGTACACCGTCAAGTACTCGTCCGCGTTCTACGGTCCCTTCCGCGAGGCCGTGGGCTCCTCGCTGCAGGGCGACCGGAAGACGTACCAGCAGGATCCCGCCAACGTGCGGGAGGCGATGCGGGAGTTGGCCCTCGACCTCGAGGAGGGCGCCGACATGGTGATGGTCAAGCCGGCCGGCCCGTACCTGGACGTCCTCGCGCGCGTCGCGGATGCGGTCGACGTGCCCGTCGCCGCGTACCAGATCTCCGGCGAGTACTCGATGATCGAGGCCGCCGCGGAGAAGGGCTGGATCGACCGGGACAAGGCCATCCTGGAGGCGCTGACCGGCATCAAGCGGGCCGGGGCGCAGAACATCCTCACCTACTGGGCCACCGAGGTCGCCCGGACGCTGGGCCGTCAGTAGGTCCACCAGGCGGGAGAGCCCGTCGTCGGCGTACCCCTCCGCGACCGCCCGGTCCCGCAGGTCCCGCATCGGTGTGAAGAGTTCGGTGCGCAGGCCCTGTTCGGCGACGGTCGCGAGGAGTTCCGGGAACGCGGCCCGGCTGACCGCCAGGCTGGACACATCGGTGGGATGCCGTCCGCTGTCGACGGCCTCCGCGGTGCCCGGGACCGGACCGCCGGCCGGCGCGACCAGCCGGTCGGACAGCATCGGCGCGAACTCCCGGGCGCCGAGCCCTCCGAACGGATCAGGGCGTACGCCTGGGCCACGCCCGCGACCATTCCGTACATGCCCGTCAGCAGCGACAGGTCGTGCGCGGCCAGGCCCGGGTCGGTGCCGGTCCAGCGAGTGCCGCCGAGCGCGGCGAGCGTGCCCCGGTGCGCCCGGTAGGCCTGTTCGTCGCCGCTGTAGAAGACGCCCGTCGGTGCTCAGTACGTCAGGGCGTCGTCCAGGCTCTGCTGCCAGTACGTGAGCAGGAGCTTGTCGTCGACGTACACACCCTTCGCGGGGAGCGCGGGGCGGGCGGAGGCGCCCTTGTCGAAGCCGACGACCAGGGTCTTGGCCGTGTAGCCGTTGCCGCCGCTGCCGTCCGCCGCGGACAGGCGCACGCCCGCGTAGCCGGACTCGCCGGGGGCGAGGGTCACGACCGCCTGCGGGTGGGTCTCCTCGGCGACCGGCGGCACCGCCTGCGCCTCACCGAAGCGGGCGACGGGGTAGCCGGTCAGGTCGCAGTTCTTCGAACCGGTGTTGGTGACGGTGAGGAGCATGTGGTTGAGGGGGCGAGCGACTTCGGTGGCGGTCGTCTTCGTGTTGGAGCCGTTGCAGGCGGCGTTGCGGGTGGACCCGCCGGCCTTGCCGTCGCCCGTCGAGCCCCCGGAGGTCTTTCCCGACGAGCCCGAGGTGCCGCCCGAGGCACCGCCCGAACCGCCGGCCGTGGTGCCGCCGTCCGTGCCGCCCGTCGTGCCGCCGGTGCTCCTGGCCGGCTTGCTCGTGGAGCCGGCGGCGGAACCCCCGGTGGACGACGAACCGGTCGGCTGCGCCGAGGACTTGGACGCGGCGGACGGGCCCTCGTCCCGTACGCCCTGCCCGTTGTCGCACGCCGAGAGCGCGAGTGCGGCCAGAGCGACCGTCGAGGCGGCGAGGAGGCGGGTGCGGGTGGTGCGTGCGGACATGAGTGGTCCCCCTGTGCAGGTATGGCTGGTTGGAGCGGCCGCTCGACCGGTCGAGGGGAGCGGCGTGCTTGGATGACAACAGCTTGGGCGGTGATCCGTCCCGACCGCCACGGTGACCGGGGCATTCGGGACGCCGGAACGGTTGTACGGGGTCTGACCTGGGGGAATGGCATGCCCCTGGAACGCGGCCGCGGGACGCGGGGGATGGGGGAAGGGTGGCGCGGGACGATTTCGCGGAGCTTCTGCGGGAGTTGAAGGAGCGGTCCGGGCTCAGTTACGGGGTGCTGGGGAAACGGCTGCACGTGAGTGCGTCGACGTTGCACCGGTACGTCAACGGGGACGCCGTACCGGCGGACTACGCGCCCGTGGAACGGCTCGCCCGGCTGTGCAAGGCCACTCCCGGCGAACTGCTGGAGCTGCACCGGAGGTGGGTGCGGGCGGACGCGCTGCGGGGCCGCAAGGGAGCGGCGGAGCCGGAGGCGTCGGCGGGGCCTGCGCCCTCCACCGGGTCGGCGCCGGCCGCGGCGGGTGGGCCGAAGACCGGGAACCGGGCAGCAGCGGCCGACGGGACGGTCGTGGCCGACGGGGCGGGGACGGCCGACACGGTGGCGGTGTCCGGCACGATGATGGCGGGCGACACGATGATGGTGGCCGACACGGTGGTGGCGGGCGACGGGGCGCCGGCGGCGCAGGAACCGGGGGCGGCTCACGCGCCGGGGACTTCCTCCGTCGGGGAGGCGCAGGACGAGGCCGGCCTCCCGGGGACGGCCGACGCCGGAGCCGGCTCCTCCGGTGCCACGGACCCCTTCCCCCGCTCACCGGGCGGGTCCGTGCCCGCGCGGGTACGGGTGCCCCGGCGCCGACGCTCCGTCGTGCTCGCCGCAGCCGCCGTGGCCACCGCTGCCGTCGCCGCCGCTCTCGTCGTGAACCTCGTACCCGGCACGGGCGACGACCAGGGCGGGAAGCGGTCCGCCGGGGCCGTCGCGCCGTCCGCCGAGGCCACGCCCGGCACCACGGCGACGGGGACGGGCACGGCGAGTGCCACCGCGGCGCCCGGCACGCGGCACCCGTCGCCCTCGGCGGCGGCCTCGCGCGGCGGCGCCCCGTCGGCGTCCGGCCCCGCGCCGGGCGGCGCCGCACCGGGCTCCGGCGCCGACGAGGGCACCGCGCCCCTGGTCGCCACCAACCCGTACCGGTTCGAAGACCCTTGCAGCCAGCACTACTTGGTGGACCGGGAGCCCGCGCAGGTGCCCCCGCCGCCCGGCGAGCAGGACGCCCGCGGGTGGGTCGGCGCGCTGGGCGGCGTCGCGGGCAAGGACCAGATGCTCGCGCTCACGGTCCAGGGCACCGGAAAGGCGACCGTCGTGCTGGAGGCGCTGCACGTGCGTGTCGTGCACAAGGGCAGCCCGCTCCCCTGGAACGACTACGCGATGGGCGTGGGCTGCGGCGGCAACGTGTCCACGAAGTCCTTCGGCGTGGACCTCGACAACGGGCGCCCGTCGGTCGTGCCGCAGCACGGCCAGCGCGACTTCCCCTACAAGGTCAGCGAGTCCGATCCCGAGGTCTTCTACGTGATGGCGCACGCGCGGGCGCACGACGTCGGCTGGTACCTGGAGCTGGAGTGGTCGAGCGGTACCCGGCACGGGACCGTGCGGATCGACGACCGGGGAAAGGTGTTCCGCACGAGCGGGAACGCGGGACGGCCGGCGTACGACTATCCGCTGGGCGGCAGCGAGTGGCAGACGGCGGCCGTCGGCTAGGCCGGCGCCGGCCGGGTGCGCCGGAGGAACGCGGCGCCGTGCATGGGGATTGTCCGGAGTTTCAGCCTTACGGGCGTAATCCGTCACCGTCGTGTCACAGACCGCCCCGCAGGTGAACCCCGCGAACCGGTCCCGCGCTCTGAAGCGACGAGTGCCGGTGAGGACCGGTGCCTGAACTTCTCTCGGGGGACCGCATGCAGTACGGGACGCAGTACAGGACGGGTGTCCGCAGGGCGGCGCTGGCGATGGCGACCGTGTCGGCGGCCGCCCTGTTCATGACCGCATGTCAGCCGGGCGACGACGGGGCGGGATCCGGCTCCTCGCCGTCGCGTCCACCGGCCGAGCCCGCCGCGTCCAGCGGCGCTCCGTCCGCCGGCACGTCGACGCCGCCCTCGGGGAAGGCCTCTCCCGGCGGTGCGGGCTCGCCGTCCGCGCCGTCCACGCCCGCGGCGGCCAAGGCCTGTGGCGTGTCGGACCTGGAGGCGTCCATGCGCCAGGCCGAGGACCGGCCCGACGGCACCGGAACCGGCGCGGCGGTCGTCCGGTTCACCAACACCTCCGCCGTGCCGTGCACCGTCCAGGGCCACCCGACCGTGGCGGGTGCGGGCAACGGCTCCCCGGACAAGAACCACCCGCTGGCGGTGACGCCCTCGGGCGCCGCGTCCAAGGTGCTGCTCGCGCCGGGCGGCAAGGCCTGGACGAAGCTGACGTTCGTCCAGGTCCAGGGCGAGGCCGACGGCTACTGCGAGTCCGGTTCGACGCCCGTCACGTACCCGACCCTGGTGGTCGGCCTCCCGGGTGCCGGTTCGCACCAGGTCGCCCTGGACGACGGCGTCCTGGCCGAGTGCGACGACACGGTGACCGTCACCGCGGTGTCGGCGACCGAGCCGTCCTGACGACGCGACCGCTGACGTACCGGCTCCGAGCCGTCCTGACGACAGTGCCCGCCCGTACCGGCACGATGCCGTCGTGCCGGAGCGGGCACTATCAAGTCCCTTCGGGAGTTAGGTTGTTGCCCGTTCGATGACCGAACTCCCCAGGGAGAGGCCCCATGCCCGGTGATGCTCTCGGCCAGGACCCCGCCGAGCTGAGAAGGAGGATCGACACCACCAAGGCGCACCCGGCCCGCGTCTACGACGTCTTCCTCGGGGGCAAGGACAACTACCCCGTCGACCGTGACGCCGCCGCCGCGGCGCTCGCGGCGAACCCACGGGGCTACCTCGACGTGCGGCACAACCGGGACTTCCTGCGCCGCGCCGTCACCACGCTGGCCGCGCAGGAGGGCATACGCCAGTTCCTCGACATCGGCACCGGGCTGCCGACGCAGGAGAACGTCCACCAGATCGCCCAGCGCATCGCCGCGGACTCTCGCGTCGTGTACGTCGACAACGACCCGGTGGTCCTCGCGCATGCCCGCGCCCTGCTCACCAGCGGGCCCGAGGGGCGCACCGACTACATCGACGCGGACTTCAAGCAGCCCGGGCAGATCCTCGAACAGGCCGCCAAGACCCTGGACCTCGACGAGCCCGTCGCGCTGGTGCTGGTGGCGATCCTGCACTTCGTCGAGGACGAGGAGGCGTACCCGATCGTGCGCCGGCTGGTCGACGCCCTGCCCTCGGGGAGCCGGCTCGTGCTCACCCACCTCACGGAGGACCTCAACCCGGAGAACATCCGGGCCGTGCAACGCACCTACACGGAACGCGGGTTCACGTTCGTGCTGCGGTCCCGGGCGGAGGTCGAGCGGTTCTTCACGGAGTGCGGGCTGGAGATGGACGAGCCGGGTGTCGTGCCCGCGCACCACTGGCGCCCCGACGGGGCCGCGCCCGCGCCGGAGGCCGCCGATCCCGCCCGTCTCGCCGGGCTCGACGACATCGAGATGGTCCGCTACCGCGACATCAACGACGTCACGGACGCGGACATCAACGTGTACGCCGCCACGGGCGTCAAGCGCTGAACCCCGGTGCGGCCGGGCCGTCCCGGGCCGAGATCCACGGCCCGGGAGGCGTCCGGCGTCCGGATCGCGGAATTGAAAGGTGTAGACGGCAGGGATCTCCGTAGGGTGCGGGACGAAGTGCCGTCGTGGAGTCGCGGACAAGGAGCCCATGGTGACCGTCGTCGAGAACGTTCCCGCCAGGAGCGGCAGTGCACCCGTGCCCGCGCTCGCCGCACGAGCCACCGCGATCGGCGGCTCGCCGGTCCGCGACATCCTCGCGGTCACCGCGCGCCCCGAGGTCATCAACTTCGCGGGCGGCCTGCCCGCGCCGGAGCTGTTCGACGCCGAAGGCATCGCCGCCGCCTACCGCGACGTGCTCGCACAGGTCCCCGAGCGGGCGTTGCAGTACTCGACGACCGAGGGCGAGCCCGCGCTGCGAGCCGCGCTGGCCGAGCGGACCCGCGCCCGCGGACTGCCGACCGGCGCGGACGACGTGCTCGTCACCACCGGTTCGCAGCAGGCGCTGTCCCTGCTCGCCACCGCCCTGCTGGAGCCGGGCGACACGGTGCTCGTCGAAAGTCCCTGCTATCTGGCGGCGCTCCAGGCGTTCTCCTTCGCGGGGGCCCGGATCGTGGCCGTGCCGGGTGACGAGCACGGCCTCGACCCGGACGCGCTGGACGCGTTGACGGCCCGTGAGCGGCCCAAGCTGCTCTACACCGTGCCCACGTTCCAGAACCCCACGGGGCGCACCCTGCCCGGCGAGCGGCGGGCCGCCGTCGCCGCGGTGGCCGCCCGGCGTGGACTGTGGATCGTCGAGGACGACCCGTACGGCGAACTCCGCTTCGAGGGCGAGCGGGTTCCGTGGATCGCCTCCCACGACGGGGCGGCGGACCGGACCGTGCTGCTGGGCTCCTTCTCCAAGGTGATGGCGCCCGGGATGCGGCTGGGCTGGCTGCGGGCGCCCGCGGCACTGCGCCGCGCGTGTGCCGTCGCCAAGCAGGCCGCCGACCTGCACACCCCGACCGTCAACCAGCTCGCCGCCGCACGGTACTTGGCCGACCGGGACCTGGACGCCCATGTGGCCGGGGTCGCCGCCGTGTACCGGGAGCGGCGCGACGCCATGCTCGCCGGCATCGCCGAGGCACTGCCCGCCGGATCGTCCTGGACCCGTCCGGAGGGCGGCATGTTCCTCTGGGCGCGGCTGCCCGAGTCGTACGACACCACGGCCCTGCTCCCGCGCGTGGTGGAGCAGGACGTGGCGTACGTGCCCGGAGCCCCCTTCTACGCCGCCGCACCCGATCCGGCGACGCTGCGGCTGTGCTTCGTCACGCAGACCCCGGAAGAGATCGCGGAGGGGCTGCGGCGGCTCGGGACCGGGCTGCGCGGCTAGACCGCCGACCCGAGCGCCACCGTCGGCCTCACCCGCGGCTCAGTCCCACCAGAAGGACCAGACCTGCCGGCCGAGCACCTCGTGCGCCGCGTAGTCACGCAGGACCTCGTGATGGCCCTGCGTGATGTTGTCCGGGCAGAAGGCGAAGTGCTCGGCGGCGACGGCCTCGGCCTCCGCCTGGGTGTTCGGCGGGGCGGCCACCGACAGGACCAGCTGGTCGAAGGTGAGCGCGACGACGCGTATGCCGAAGCGGTCCTCCCACGAGCGCAGGACGGTGCACAGCCGCGCCACGTCGTTCTCGTGGTTGACCGGGCCGGTCCAGCCGATCGCCGCAGGGATGTCCGCGCTGCGCCGCGCCGGTACGAGCGCGAGGCGCGGGTCCTTCAGCCACGAGCCGCCGTCCGCGAGGGCACCGGCGACCTCGGCGGCGCGGGCGTCGGGGTCGACCCCCTGCCCGGTGGCGGGTGCGAGGCCCGGCCACGCGGGGCCGTACGGCGCGATCGTCTCGTCGAACGTGTGGGGTTCGCCGAAGATCTCGACGACCTTCTCCTTGCCGGGGTAGTCCTCGTCGGCGTCCGGCGCGTCCGCCGCGTACTCGTCCCAGAACTCCGCGAGCACCTCCTCGGCGTCGTGGTCGCCCGGATACGTCATCTCGTCCGGCATCAACGCCCAGTCCTGCGGGCCGCCCTGGTCGCCCCCCACGTCCAGGAGCACCGGGAGAAGGCCGGACGTCCGCCGGGCGGGCTCCAGCGCCGCCCAGCCGCCGGGTTGCGCCGGGACGTCGGCGTGCCACAGCAGCGGCTCGTGCCAGGGGCCCTCGTCGGTCGCGTCGACCAGTGTCCCGGGCGGGAGTTCAAGCCCGAGCGAGGCGCCGCTCGGGTCGGCCGCGAGCTGCGGCAGCGCGTTCGGAAGTGTCGCCATGCCGGTGACTCTAGGGTCCGCCACTGACAACGCGCCCCGCCCCTCCCGCGGGGCGGACCGGCCGGCCCCGCGGCGGGCGAACGGACCGCAACACCGTTGAACGGACGAGGTGTTGGCTGATCGGCGTCAGTGCCGCGATGGCTGCCGGTGACGGTTGTTGCATCGGAGGAGCGGGTGCCCGGCGGGGGCGCGGCGGGCTCGACGTCCACGGCGACGGGCGCGGCTGCACCACCTCCACCGGCGAGTTCACCGTGACCAGGCCGGCGCGCGGGGACGACGGCGCCGTCGAGGCGTTCGCGGCGACCTTCGTCCAGCACTGCGAGGGTGGTGCCGCCGCGCTGCGGGGCACCATCCACTACTACGCCTGACAGGCGGACGGCCCCGGCGGGACGGTCGCTGCCGTCCCGCCGGGGCCGTCGTCGGGCCGTGTCCGCCCGGACGCCCGCGGTGTCAGAGCCGCTCGGGCGTCCGGATGCCCAGCAGGGCCATGCCCTGGTGCAGCGTGCGGGCCGTCACGTCGCACAGGAAGAGGCGGTTCTCCACCTGCTGCGGCGTCTCGGCCTTCAGGACCGGGCACTTGTCGTAGAAGGTCGTGTACAGCGACGCCAGCTGGTAGAGGTACGCGGCCAGCTTGTGCGGGGCGTACTCGGTGGCCGCCTCGGCGACGACCTCGGCGAAGGCGTCGATGTGCAGCCCCAGCGCCCGCTCCGCCCCGGCCAGTTCGAGCTCCGGGTGCGCGGCCGGGCGCACCTCGCCGGCCTTCCGCAGGATCGACTGGATACGGGCGTACGCGTACTGGAGGTAGACGGACGTGTCGCCGTTCAGCGAGACCATCTGGTCCAGGTCGAACTTGTAGTCCCGGTTCGCCGACGTCGACAGGTCCGCGTACTTCACCGCGCCGATGCCCACCTGGGCACCCCGCTCGGTGATCTCCGCCTCGGACAGGTCCAGCGCCTTCTCCCGCACGACCGCGGAGGCCCGCTCGACCGCCTCGTCCAGCAGGTCGACCAGCCGGACCGTCTCGCCCTCACGCGTCTTGAAGGGCTTGCCGTCCTTGCCGAGGACCGTGCCGAAGGCGAGCTGGTGGGCCTTCACGTCGTCGTTCAGCCAGCCGGCCCTGCGCGCGGTCTCGAAGACCATCTTGAAGTGCAGGGACTGGCGGGCGTCCACGACGTAGATGAGCGACGTCGCCTTCAGGTTGAAGACGCGGTCCCTGATCGCGGAGAGATCCGTCGCCGCGTAGCCGTAGCCGCCGTCGGACTTCCGCACGATCAGCGGGACCGGGTTGCCGTCCGGGCCCTTCACGTCGTCGAAGAACACGCACAGCGCGCCGTCCGAGCGGACCGCCACGCCCGACTCCTCCAGGAGGCGGCACGTCTCGTCCAGCATGTCGTTGTAGCCGGACTCGCCGACCACGTCCGCGTCGCTGATCTCCATGTCCAGCTTGTCGAAGACCGAGTAGAAGTAGATCTTCGACTCGTCCACGAACTTCTGCCACATGGCCAGCGTCTCGGGCTCGCCCGCCTGGAGGTCGACCACCCGGCGCCGTGCCCGGGTCTTGAACTCCTCGTCGGAGTCGAAGACCGTCCTGGCGGCCTTGTAGAGCCGGTTCAGGTTCGACATGGCCTCCTCGCCGGAGACCGCGCCGCCCTTGTGGTCCAGCTCGTGCGGGTGCTCGATCAGGTACTGGATGAGCATGCCGAACTGGGTGCCCCAGTCGCCGATGTGGTGGCGCCGCACGACCGTCTCGCCGGTGAACTCCAGCAGCTGGACGACCGCGTCGCCGATCACCGCGGACCGCAGGTGGCCGACGTGCATCTCCTTCGCCACGTTCGGCTGGGCGTAGTCGATGACCGTGGTGCCCGGGTGATCGGCGACGGGCACGCCGAGGCGCGCGCCGTCCTCGTACCGCGCGGCGAGGTTCCCGGTGATCGCCCTGTCGGTGATCGTGACGTTCAGGAAGCCGGGGCCGGAGACCTCGATGTCCTGGATCACGTCACCCGACTCGACCTGCGCGACGACCTGGGTGGCCAGCTCCCGCGGGTTGGCCTTGGCCTTCTTCGCGAGCGCCAGGATGCCGTTGGCCTGGAAGTCGGCCCGGTCGCTTCGTCGCAGCAGCGGGTCCGCGGAACCGGCCTCCGGCAGAGCTGCCGAGAGGGCGTCCGCGAGGCGCTGGTGGACGGAAGCGGTGAGGGACGTGACCGAGGCCATGGAGTGAGTGCCGTTCTGCTCGGGTTCCGGGAGTTTCTCAGTACAGAAAACCCAGTATCCCATGCGGTGAAAAGCCGTTTTCGCGGTTCGGGTCCGAGCTGGGAGAATGGACGCGTCAGCCGTACTGGCGTATGAGAAAGAAGGACGTGCCGATCGTGGCTCAGAGCACCGAGACCACCGACTGGGTCTCCCGTTACGCGGATGAGGTCATCGCCGAGTCGGAGCGTCGGGCCCCGGGCAAACCGGTCGTCGTCGCGTCCGGGCTCTCGCCCTCCGGCCCCATCCACCTCGGCAACCTGCGCGAGGTCATGACCCCGCACCTCGTCGCCGACGAGATCCGCCGCCGCGGGTACACCGTGCGGCACCTGCTGTCCTGGGACGACTACGACCGTTACCGCAAGGTCCCGGCCGGCGTCCCCGGCATCGACGAGTCCTGGGCGGAGCACATCGGCAAGCCGCTGACGTCCGTCCCGGCCCCGGTGGGCTCGGAGTACCCGAACTGGGCCGAGCACTTCAAGGCCGCCATGGTCGAGGCGCTGGCCGAGCTGGGCGTCGAGTACGACGGGATCAGCCAGACGGAGCAGTACACCTCGGGCGCCTACCGCGACCAGGTGCTCTTCGCGATGAAGCACCGCGGCGACATCGACGCGATCCTCGACCAGTACCGGACCAAGAAGGCCCCCGCCAAGAAGCAGGGCCAGAAGCCGGTCGACGAGGCCGAACTGGAGGCCGCCGAGGGTTCCGGCGCCGCCGCCGAGGACGACGGCAGCGGCACTTCGGGCTACTTCCCGTACAAGCCGTACTGCGGCCGGTGCGAGAAGGACCTCACCACCGTCACGGCGTACGACGACGAGACGACCGAGCTGACCTACACCTGCTCCGCCTGCGGTTTCTCCGAGACCGTCCGGCTGAGCGAGTTCGACCGCGGCAAGCTGGTCTGGAAGGTCGACTGGCCGATGCGCTGGGCGCACGAGGGCGTGATCTTCGAGCCGAGCGGTGTCGACCACTCCTCGCCCGGCTCGTCGTTCCAGGTCGGCGGGCAGATCGTCGGGATCTTCGGCGGCAAGCAGCCCATCGGCCCGATGTACGCCTTCGTCGGCATCTCCGGCATGGCGAAGATGTCCAGCAGCAAGGGCGGCGTGCCCACGGCCGCGGACGCGCTCCAGATCATGGAACCGCAGCTGCTGCGCTGGCTGTACGCCCGCCGTCGCCCCAACCAGTCGTTCAAGATCGCCTTCGACCAGGAGATCCAGCGGCTGTACGACGAGTGGGACAAGCTCGCCGGCAAGGTCGCCGACGGCTCGGTCCTCCCGGCCGACGCCGCCGCGTACGCGCGCGCGGTGGGCACGGCCGCGGGGGAGCTGCCGAGGACGCCCCGCCCGATGCCCTACCGCACGCTCGCCTCCGTCGCCGACATCACCGCCGGTGCCGAGGACCAGACCCTGCGCATCCTCAGCGAGCTCGACCCGCAGAACCCGCTCGGCTCGCTCGACGAGGTCCGGCCCCGGCTCGGCAAGGCCGAGACCTGGATCAACACGCAGGTCCCCGCCGAGGAGCGCACCGTCGTCCGCGACGAGCCGGACGCCGACCTGCTGGGGTCCCTCGACGAGCAGGGCCGCGCCTCGCTGCGCCTGCTCCTGGAGGGCCTGGAGGAGAACTGGTCCCTGGACGGCCTGACCCACCTCGTCTACGGCGTCCCCAAGGTCCAGGCCGGCTACAGCGCCGACGCGACCGCCAAGGAGCTCCCGCCGGAGATCAAGGTCGCCCAGCGCACCTTCTTCGCGCTGCTCTACCACCTGCTCGTCGGGCGCGACACGGGCCCGCGCCTGCCCACGCTGCTGCTCGCGGTCGGGCAGGAGCGCGTGCGCAAGCTGCTCGGCGCGTAACGCCCCGGACGGTACGGCGAAGGGGGGCTCCCGGTGATCACCGGGAGCCCCCCTTCCGTCCGTTCACGTCCGCCCGGGCTCCGGGCGCCGCGGCCACCCCTCAGGCGATGTGGTCCTCCTCCAGCTCCGCGTTGAAGCGGTTCTGGAAGCGGTCCGTGAGGTTCTTCAGCGCGCTGGGGCTGAGCGTCGTGCCATAGGTGGCCTCGATGTTGTCGCCGAGGACGCGCGGCGTGGGGAAGCTGCCGTCTATCGACTGACGGAACACCTGGTAGTACGCCTCCTCCTGGGCCTTCTCGTCCGACTGCGCGGACTGCTCCTCACGCGGCGAGGGGATCGGCAGCTGCTCGGGCTCCGGGGTGCCGCCGCCCTCGCCCAGCTGCCGCGTACGGCCGCCGGCTCCCGCGGGGATCGGGAAGCTGCCGGTCTCCTCCGGGCCGGGCTCGTACATCGGGTGCTGCTGCTCTTCGTGCCACTGCCACCCCTCCTGCTCGGCGGCGTACGTGGGGTCGTACGGCGGCTCGTAGGCAGGGTCGTAGCCGCCCTCGTAGACGATGTTCTGCCCGGGCTGGGCGAACCAGGGGTTGCCGTCCGGCTGCGGCTGCTGCCCGTACTCCGGCTGCTCGGCGGGCGCGGGCCGGTCGTCGTCCGGCGTGCTGCGCTGCTGGTCCTGGGGCGACGCGGCCTGCGGGACGGGCGCCTGCCCGGCGGCGCGGCCGTCCGCGGCGGGGACGGCCGTCTCCAGCTCCGGCTGCTTCGGCGCCGGCGGAAGCAGGGCCGGCTCGATGCCTGCGGCGGCCAGGCCGGAGGGCGCGGTCTCGGCGAGGGGGACGCCGTAGCGGGCGAGGCGCAGGGGCATCAGGGATTCGACGGGTGCCTTGCGGCGCCAGGCGCGGCCGAAGCGGGAGCGGAGCCGGGCCTGGTAGACGAGGCGTTCCTGTTCGAGCTTGATGACCGCTTCGTAGGAGCGCAGCTCCCACAGCTTCATGCGGCGCCACAGCAGGAAGGTGGGCACCGGGGACAGCAGCCAGCGGGTGAGGCGGACGCCTTCCATGTGCTTGTCGGCGGTGATGTCGGCGATCCGGCCGATCGCGTGCCGGGCGGCTTCGACGGCGACGACGAAGAGGATCGGGATGACGGCGTGCATGCCGACGCCGAGCGGGTCGGGCCAGGCCGCCGCTCCGTTGAACGCGATGGTGGCCGCCGTCAGCAGCCATGCCGTCTGGCGCAGCAGCGGGAAGGGGATCCTGATCCAGGTCAGCAGCAGGTCCAGGGCGAGCAGGACACAGATGCCGGCGTCGATGCCGATCGGGAAGACGTAGGAGAAGTTCCCGAAGCCCTTCTTGATCGCGAGCTCGCGGACGGCGGCGTACGAACCGGCGAAGCCGATACCGGCGATGATCACCGCACCGGTGACGACCACGCCGATGAGTATGCGGTGCATCCGTGTCAGCTGCAGTGGCGCGGCCACCCGTACTCCCCTCCCAGTGCGTGTTGTTGCGCGCAACAGGGTGGCACATGTGTGCGGCCCACGGGCGCCCGGCATGGAACGAGCCCGGTCCCGAAAGGGACCGGGCCCGGGCAAAAGCCCTTACCGGACCACGAGTTGGGCCGTGGACCGGGCGAGAAACGCGTCAGCTCTTCTTCGCCGCGGAGGCGGACGGCTTCGCGCTCTTCGAGGAGCTCTTGGACGGCGACGCCGACTTCGACGCCGGCTTGGAGGCCGACCCCGACGGGGAGGCGCCCGCGTCGGCGCCCCCGTCCTTGTTGGCGGCGGTGACCGCGGCCACCGCCTCCTTCGCGGCCTTCTTCGCGTCCTTCAGCAGGTCGGCCGCGCTCGGGGACTTCTCGCCCGCGAGACCGGCGCCGTTGTAGTCGAGGGTGACGACCACGTTCTCGACGCGCGCCACGATCGTCTGCTGCTTGAAGGAGCCTTCCTTCTTCTTCAGGTCGTAGCTGACGGCGGTCGCCTCGTCGCCCGTCCCGGAGACCGGCTCGGTCTTGGTGTTCTTCGCGCCCGTCGCGCTCTGCGCGCCCTTGACCTGCTTCTCGAAGTAGCTGTGCGCCTGCTGGTCGCCCTCGCCGCGCGAGTCCGAGTCGAACCGCAGCAGCGCCACGTTCAGCCAGCGGAACTGCGAGCCCTTCACGCCGTTGTTGTCGAGGCTGTTCCAGTAGCAGTTGCCCCGCGCCGACACGTCGTCGGACTTGCCCTCTTTGCCGGACTTGACGCCCTTGGGGACCAGTTCGCCCAGCGTCTTCTTCGACAGCACCGCGCACGGCTCGGGGAGCTTCGCGTACGCCGCCGGCTGCACGGCGTTCGCACTGGCACTCGCCGACGCCTTCGCGTCCGGGCTCGCACCGCCGCTCTTCTTCGCGTCGTCACCGGAGCCGGAGTCGGAGGAGCAGCCCGCGGCGACGAGCATCACCGGAACGGCGGCTGCGCTGACAAGGATGCGGGTGAATCGCGGTGCTCGGCCTGCTCGCTGTGCTGGTCGGTGCATGGTTCCTTCACTCGTAGGGCTCGTGGTACGGCCGCACGTGGCGCGTGCGACCGGTCGGGTCCGAGGGGCCACGGTACGCGGTGGGGCGACCCGGCGGTTCCCCTTCGGGCGGTTCGGCCACGGAGGCGGACCCGAGCCCCGGGCCCGTCAACCGTCGAGTGTGTCGGCCAGCTTCTGGGCCAGTTTCCGCGCTCTGTCCTGCATTTCCTTGCTGTCCGGAGCCTCCGTGGAGGCGGTCGGCTGCTCCGCGTACTCGATCGTCACGATCACGTTCGACGTGCGGAAGACCACAGTCACCGTGCGCGCCCGCGCCGTCGCGGCGGCGCTCAGCCGGTCGTCGAGGTATGCCTCGTCGCCGACGTCGTCGAGCGTGCGGGGCTGGAGGTCCGCCGGGGTCGCGCTCGCGGACGCGGAGGGGGCCGAGGCGGAGGCGGAGGAAGAGGAGGACGAGGAGGACGGGGAGGACGAGGCCGACGCGTCGCCGCCGGGCGCACCGGTGCCGGATCCGGCGGTGGGGCCGGAGGCGGAACCGGAGCCGGCGGGCTCGGGCAGGTCGGCCGCCGTCTCCTTGCCCGCGTAGATCTCCCGGGCCTTGTTGTCGTCGCTCACCGTGTTGTCGTACGAGGCGACGCGCTCGAAGTCGACGAGCAGGCGGTCGGAGGCGGACGTCGACTCCACCTTCCAGCGGCACCCGTCGCGCCGGTCCGTGTCGTAGGTGGGCGTGGCCTCGCCCGCGTACGCCTTCTCGCGCTGCTTCTCGTCGGCGATCTGCTCGATCCCGGGCAGCAGCGTGTCGAGGGTGTCGTGGCTCACCGCGCTGCACGCCTCCGGGAGCGTGCGGTACTTGCCGGGCCGGGCCGGCGCCACCGTGCCCGTGTCACTGCCCTTGGAGTCCGTCTCCGAGCCGCCGTCGGCCGAACCGCCCGTGCAGCCCGCCAGCAGCGCCGCCAGGAGCGCGGCGACGCCGGGTACGTATGCCTTCCGCCGCACGGCCAGGCTCCTCTCGACGCGTCCCGGCGGCTCGTCCGCCCGGGGTGCCCAGTGCTTAATCGGTTGCCGCCCGAGGGCGACACCTGGAGACAATGTGTATCGCACGCACGGCCGTGGACGCCGGTCCGTTGTCCCATACGTCGACCTTGGCGCCGGTTTTGCGATTTACGACTTCTGATGGTTTTCGGGGGAATGAGGACGATATGAGTTACGTAGAGATGCCGGGTGCGAAGGTCCCCATCCGCATGTGGACCGATCCGGCGTCCGTGGAGGACGTGGCGCTGCGCCAGCTCCAGAACGTGGCGACCCTCCCGTGGATCAAGGGCCTCGCCGTGATGCCCGACGTGCACTACGGCAAGGGCGCGACCGTCGGCTCCGTCATCGCCATGCGGGACGCCGTGTGCCCCGCCGCGGTGGGCGTGGACATCGGCTGTGGAATGTCCGCCGTCAGGACCTCGCTGACCGAGAACGACCTCCCGGGCGACCTGTCGCGACTGCGCTCCAAGATCGAGGAGGCGATTCCGGTCGGCCGCGGGATGCACGACTCCGCGATCGACCCGGGACGCTTCCACGGGATGGCCACCGCCGGCTGGGACGACTTCTGGGGACGGTTCGACGGGGTCGCGGAAGCGGTCAAGTTCCGGCAGGAGCGGGCTACCCTCCAGATGGGGACGCTCGGCGGCGGCAACCACTTCGTCGAGGTGTGCGTCGACACGTCCGGAGCGGTGTGGCTCATGCTGCACTCGGGTTCGCGCAACATCGGCAAGGAACTCGCCGAGCACCACATCGGCGTCGCCCAGAAGCTCCCGCACAACCAGGGACTCGTCGACCGCGACCTCGCGGTCTTCGTCGCCGACACCCCGCAGATGGCCGCCTACCGCAACGACCTGTTCTGGGCGCAGGAGTACGCGAAGCACAACCGCGCGCTCATGATGGGCCTCCTCAAGGACGTGATCCGCAAGGAGTTCCGGAAGGCGAAGCCGACCTTCGAGCAGGAGATCTCCTGCCACCACAACTACGTGGCGGAGGAGCGGTACGAGGGCATGGACCTGCTCGTCACCCGCAAGGGCGCGATCCGCGCGGGCTCCGGCGAGTACGGGATCATCCCCGGCTCGATGGGCACCGGTTCGTACATCGTGAAGGGCCTCGGCAACGAGAAGGCGTTCAACTCCGCCTCGCACGGCGCCGGCCGGCGCATGAGCCGCAACGCGGCCAAGCGCCGCTTCTCCACGAAGGACCTGGAGGAGCAGACGCGCGGGGTCGAGTGCCGCAAGGACTCCGGCGTCGTCGACGAGATCCCGGGCGCCTACAAGCCGATCGAGCAGGTCATCGACCAGCAGAGCGACCTCGTGGAGGTCGTGGCGAAGCTCAAGCAGGTCGTCTGCGTGAAGGGCTGACGGCCGGCACTCCACCGGCCCGAAGGGCCCCGGACCGTACGGTCCGGGGCCCTTCGTCGTACGGGGGACCGGTTGGGGAGGCCGGCTTCCGGGGCGGGCGACGTCGGCAGGGTGTCGCTTTCCCGGGCGGGTGCCGCCTTGCCGGGTGACGCAGGCGGCAGGGATCAGGTGCTGTCGGCCGTCGCTCCGCCGCCGGTGGCCATCCCGCCGGTCGGCTTGGGCGCCGGGAAGGGGGGAGTGTCCTGCCGGCAGTGCGTTCCGGCCGGAGGGAGCACGCCGTCGATCAAGTAGCGGCTCTCGTGTTCCGCGACGCAGCCGCTGGGGTTGTACATCGCGGTGTGGCCGTACCCGTCGTGGGTGAGCAGACGGGCGTCGCCCAGTTCCCGGGCCATGCCCTGCGAACCCGGATACGGGGTGGAGGGGTCGTAGGTGGTGCCGACCACCAGGACGGGGTGGGCCGTCGGCTTGTTCCACGAGCCGCGGTAGCGGTCGGCCGCGACGGCCGGCCAGACGGCGCACGGCGAGGCGGCCCACGCCCAGTAGCGCCCGACGTCGCCCGCACGCGCTGCGGCGGTGTCCTCCTGCGCCGGGTACGCGGCGATGTCACGCGGATTGGGGCTGTCGCCGCACAGCACCGCGGCGGCCTGTTCCTCGCCCAGGTACGGACTCGGATGCGGGACCGGCGGTGCGGGCGGAGTCGCCGGCGCCTGCGGGGCACGCCCCTGCCACAGGCCCTGCAGCCGGGTCGCGAGGTCCGCCCACCCCGGATGCACGATGTAGAGGCCGCTCACCACTTCGGCGACCGTGCGGGCGTAGGTCCATTCACCCACCGGGTGCTCCCGGAGGCGCCGCAGCAACTGCTCGAACTTGTCCCGGGTCGCCTTCGGGCTGTCGGCGGCGAAGGCGCAGCGGGTGGCACCGGCGGACCCGCACAGGGTGAGGAAACGGTCCAGGACCGCCGCCGCGCTCCGGTCCGAGCCCATCCGCAGGAACGTCGTCAGCGAGGCGTCGTCGGAGCCGTGGTTCGTCCATGCCTGCGGATCGATGTTGCTGTCGAGGGTCATGGCGCGGACCCTGCCGGGGAAGAGCCCGGCGTACGTGGCGCCGAGGATCGTTCCGTAGGAGACGCCCATGAAGGTGAGCTGCGGGTCGCCCACCGCCCGGCGGAGCTGGTCGAGGTCGCGGGCGGTGTCGGCGGTCGACACATGACGCAGGAGCTCGGGGTCCCGCTGCTGACAGCGCCGGGCCAGATCCTGGTACGCGGAGGCCCAGACCGTCCGCTGCCGCTCGCCCACCGGGAACCCGGCCGGTTTGCCGGCGCCCCACGCCTCGGCCTCCTCGGCGCTCGCGAAGCAGTTCACCGCGGTGCTGTTGCCGACACCCCGTGGATCCCAGCTCACGATGTCGAACCGCTCCCGCACCTCGCGGGGGAAAGCCCCGTAGTTCTGCGGCATCTGCACGGTTCCCGGACCGCCGGGTCCGCCGGGGTTGAAGAACAGGGTGCCGATGCGCCGCCCGGGTCCGGTCGCCTTGTGCCGGATGACCGCCAGGTCGATGAGGCGACCGCCCGGATCGCGGTAGTCCAGCGGCACCTTCGCGGTCGCGCAGTCGTACGGGCTGCCCTGGACGCAGGGGATCCAGTCCAGCCGGGGGGCAGGTACGGAAGCGGCGGACGTGGCGCCGGCCGCGGCGGGGTCCGGCCCGGTCAGCGCCGTCGAGCAGACCAGCACCGCGGCGACGAACGCGGCATGACCTCTGCGGCCCGGCATGGGCCCGGATATTCGCATCCCCTGTCCTTTCACGGCCGAGTCGCTGCCCGGCCGAACGCCGGAGCCGCCCACGCTCCGGGCGTCGGCAGGCACCGCGTCCACGACACCGCGACCCGGCGGGGCACGCGAGCCGACCGCATCCGAATGGCCGATCCGCCGCTGTGAGGGAGCCTTCTGCCATGTGGCCGATGAAGAGAGAGGCAGGTCAGAGACGCTTCTCGAAGAGCGTCACCGTGTACGGGCCGTCCCAGCCGCCCGCCACGGTCTGCCTGCCGACCGGGGTGTAGCCCGCCGCGCGGTAGTAGGTGTGCAGGCGCGGGTTGTCGGTCAGGCAGTCCAGGCGGGTGGCGGTGCGTCCGGCGGCCGCCGTGCGGCGTTCCGCCTCCGCCAGCATGTGGCGGCCCGTGCCGGGCGGCGCCGTCGAACGGTCCGTCATCAGCCGGTGGACATAGGCCGCGGTGGGGGGTTGGGGCCCCCAGGCCGCCGGGTCGGACCACCACAGCTCCCAGGCGCCCACCACCTGTTCGCCGTGGAGCGCCAGCCACACCTCGCCCTCCGTCAGACGCGCGCGGAAGTGGCTCTCCGTCATATGGCCCGGTTTCCACTGGTCGATGCCGCGGGTCAGCTGCCAGCGGGCCGCTTCGTCCCGGAGCCGGACCAGGGTGGAGAGGTCGGCCTCGGCGGCGCGGCGGAACGCGAGCGGCGCGGGGGCGACCGGCACGGTGGTGGGCGGCCCGTCCAGGAGGGCCGCCCGGAGTCGCTCGACGAACACGGTGTCCAGGCCCAGCGCGTCCCGGACGTACCCCTCCACCGAGCCGTGGCGGGACTTCAGGCCCGCGAGGAAACCGGTCATCACCTCGGCCGGTGCGTGGCCGTAGCCCGGCCAGGTCAGGGAACGGTCCGGGTTCGCCGCCCGCCAGTCCGCGCGCAGCGCGGCCGTCGCCCGTTCGGTGAGCGTGAAGTCCTCGACGACCGCGTCCTCGGGGACTCCCAGCAGCGACAGCACCAGCGCGGCCACCAGACCCGTACGGTCCTTGCCCGACGCGCAGTGGAAGACCACGGGGCCCTCGTCCGCCGTCGCGATCAGCTCCAGCGTCTCGCGGATCTCCGCCACGCCGTCCGCGGCGACCTCCGCGTAGCGTGCCGCGAGGTACGGGCCCGGGTCGACGGACGGGGCCAACGCCGCCTGGTCGTAGGGGCGGTGCTCGATGCTCAGATTGCGGTACGCGAGCGAGGGGTGCTCGGGGACCCGGCCCTTGCCCTCGATCTCCCACGGGTAGCGCAGGTCGATCACCGTGCGGATGCCCAGCGACAGGAAGAGGTCCCAGTCGTCGCCTTCGAGCTTGCCCAGCGAGTCCGCCCGGAACAGCCGGCCCGGACGGACCGTGCGGCCGTCCGCGGTCGTTCGGCCGCCCAGGTCACGGAAGTTGTGCAGACGCCTGAAGGGTATGTGTCCGTTCACATCGTGCGAGCGTACGTGGACGGTGCGTCGGGTGCGGTCACTTCGCGTGCCGCACCGCGTAGATCATGACGAACGCCACGATGTGGATGCCGAAGAGGAAGTACGCCAGGTAGTACCAGACCATCCGCTCGTTCTTCTTCTCCTCGGCCAGGCGGCGTTGTTCGAGCGTGGGGGTGGTGTGGGGTTCCGGGACAGAGGGTTCTTCGGCGGAGTCCGGCATCACAGGTCCCGGTGGACCTTCGTGTTCGACGCCTGCGCGCGGGGGCGGACGACGAGCAGGTCGATGTTGACGTGGCTGGGCCGGGTCACCGCCCACGTGATGGTGTCCGCGACGTCGTCCGCCGTGAGCGGCTCGGCGACACCCGCGTACACCTTGGCGGCCTTCTGGGTGTCCCCGCCGAAGCGGGTCAGCGCGAACTCGTCCGTCTTGACCATGCCCGGCGCCACCTCGATCACGCGGACCGGCGTGCCGACGATCTCCAGGCGCAGGGTCTCGGCCAGCACGTGCTCGGCGTGCTTGGCCGCGACGTAGCCGCCCCCGCCCTCGTACACGCCGTGGCCCGCCGTCGAGGACAGCACCACCACGGTGCCGTCGCCGCTCGCGGTGAGCGCGGGCAGCAGGGCCTGTGTGACGTTCAGGGTGCCGATGACGTTCGTCTCGTACATCTGACGCCAGTCGGCGGGGTCGCCGGTCGACACCGGGTCCGCGCCGAGCGCGCCGCCCGCGTTGTTGACCAGGACGCCGATCGTCTTGAACGCGGTGGCGAACTCGTCGACCGCCGCGCGGTCCGTGACGTCGAGCGCGTACGCCGTCGCCTGGCCGCCGGCCGCGCCGATCTCCTCCGCGAGCGCCTCGATGCGGTCCTTGCGGCGGGCCGTCAGCACGACGCGGTAGCCGGCCGCGGCGAGCTGCCTCGCCGTTGCCGCGCCGATACCGCTGCTCGCGCCGGTCACGACGGCGATGCGGGAGGGGGCGGCGGGCGCGGCGGGCGCGGTCATGTCTGGCTCCTCGGCTGGCGCGGTGGTGTCGCGGCGGTGTGCGCCGTGCGTGGCGATCGGTCCTGGCGGGGCGATCGGTTCCGGCATCGGCTCTGTCAGGGTAGGCGACGGGGTCGGTGGGCGGCTCGACGGTCCGAGGGGTGGGAGGTCAGCCGCCGTTTCTCGGAGCCCACATGATCACGGCCATTCCAGCCAGGCAGATCGCCGCCCCGGTGATGTCCCAGCGGTCGGGGCGGTAGCCGTCCGCGACCACGCCCCACAGGATCGAGCCGGCGACGAAGATCCCGCCGTACGCCGCGAGGATGCGGCCGAAGTGCGCGTCCGGCTGGAAGGTGGCGACGAAGCCGTAGGCGCCGAGGGCGAGGATGCCGCCGGTGATCCAGAGCCAGCCTCGATGCTCGCGCAGGCCCTGCCAGATCAGCCATGCGCCGCCGATCTCGAAGAGGGCGGCGACGACGAAGAGAGCTGCCGAGCGGGCGATGAGCATGCGGTCACTCTTGCATGGGGGTGTGGGGAGGGTCGGGGTGCGTGGGTGGACTCGGCGGGGGTGGGGGCGCGGGGCGTGGGCTTCACCTGATGGACGGCGCCTGGGGGTGGTCTGGGGTGGGATACATCCACGTGACGGACGCGGTGGCCCTAGCGGAGGTAATGACGTCATGTGGGTGCGGACGCTGTGTGTGGTGGGTGCGGGCGTGGGGCTCGCGGTGGCGGGCGTGACTCCGGTGAGCGCGGCGGCTCCCGAGGCCGATCTCGCCTATCACGGGCGGGTGTCCATGGACGCGGGGCGCGTTGCCCTGCGGTTGACGCCGCGGAACCACGGGCCGAATGCCGTCATGGACGCGACCGTGCGGCTGCGCTGGTCGGCCGCGCTGGCCGATGCGCAGTGGCTGCCGGACGGCTGTGCGCGGGTGGGGGCGCGGGACCTGGTGTGCCGGACCGGGGCGCTGTCCGCGGACGGGGCGGGGCGGGAGATCCGGATGTCGGTGCTGCTGAAAGGGGCGCCCTCGGAGGTGACGCTGGGGATCGACACCGTGTGGGGTGGCGGGGCGGTGGATTCCAACCGGGCCAATGACCGGGAGCGGGTGCTGGTGCTGGACACGGGGGACTTCTACGCCTTCTAGGAGTTCGGGCCGGGTGCCGCTGGTTCGGTGGGTCGGCGTCTGTCCGGTGGGCGTCTCGCTGTCTGTCCGGTGGGCGTTGCGCTGTCTGTCCGGTGGGCGTTGCGCCGCCGCTCCGGTGGGTGGGTCGGGTCCGTGCCGGTGATCCGCCCGTTGCAGCCCTTGTGTGGGGCGGTGCTGGTAGGGCCTCGGTGGGTGCTTGTTGCTGTCCGCAACGGGCATTTGATTCACCGGCACGGCCCCTTCGGTGGGATGGCGGGTGCGGGTGCGTGCGGGGGGCGGTCCCTGCGGGCGTACGGCCGGCGGGGAGTGGGCCGGTGCGGGTGCTTGTGGGGTGCGGGTCCCTTTCGTGCGGGGGCGTGTGGTGCGGTGGTGGTGCTTACGATGGTGTGTCCTGCTGAAAGGTGTGGTGATGGCGGCTCGGGAGCATCTGATGGGGGAGTTGGCCACGGTGTCGCGGCGCTACATGGCGTCGTACGCGCTGTTCAACCAGGCCGTCGCCGATCATCTGAACCTGCATCCGACCGATCTGCAGTGCGTGAACCTGCTCAGCCTGGAGGACGGGCCCGTGACGATCGGGCGGATCGGGGAGCTGACCGGGCTGACCACCGGGTCGGCGACCCGGCTGGTGGACCGGCTGGAGAGGGCCGGGTACGTCGTGCGGGAGCGCGACGCGGCCGACCGGCGGCGGGTGCTCGTTGCGGTCGTGCCGGAGAAGATGGCCGAGTTCGGGCGGATGTGGGACCGGCTGGGCGGCGGCTGGTTCGCCCTGTTCGACGGGCTCGAGGAAGAGGAACTCGCCCTGATCATCGGGCACATGCGGCGCACCGTGGAGTTCACCGGTGAGCAGATCGCCCGGCTGCGGGGCGGCGGCCTTCAGGGCGCGGAGTCGTAGCGCTCCCGGGCGTCGTTGACCTGCTCGATGTGCAGTTCCGCCCAGTCCTTCACGGCGGAGAGCAGGCAGCTGAGGCTGGCGCCGAGGGGCGTGAGTTCGTAGTCGACGCGGACCGGCACGGACGGGGTGACCGTGCGGGCGACGATCCCGTCGCGCTCCAGTGAACGCAGCGTCTGCGTCAGCATCTTGGGACTGACGCCCGCGATCTTGCGGCCGAGGTCGCTGTAGCGCATGGATCCCCCGGCGAGCGCGCTGACGACCAGGCTGACCCACTTGTCGCTGATCCGGTCGAGGAGCTGGTTGGTGGGGCAGCTCTTGATGAACGCGTCGTACTCGATGCGTGCCTGCTCGCGCCGCTGGGCCGCGGTCGTGGTCGCCATGGCGCACCTCCGGGTGACGTACGCACCTTCAGGTGCCTACTTACTGATGGATAGTAACTCTTCCTAGGGTTGTTGCAACGGAAAAGAGACCCAGGAAGTGGGGAGCGTTGCCATGCGTGCGGTACTGGTGAATCGGTTCGGTGGACCCGACGTCGTGGAGGTCGGTGAGGTCGAGGTGCCCGAGCCCGGGGCCGGTCAGGTTCGGATCAAGGTGGCCGCCGCCGCCCTCAACCCGGTCGACGCGGGGGTGCGGGCCGGTGTCTTCGGCGGTGCGGGCAAGCGGCTCGGGCTCGGCTGGGACGTGGCCGGGACCGTCGAGGCGGTGGGCGTGGCCACCGGGTGGAACGTGGGGGACGAGGTGGTGGCTCTGGCGTACGGGCCCGGCAAGACGCTCGGTACGCACGCCGACCATGTGGTCGTCGACGCCGGCGCGGTGGCGTCGGCGCCCGGCTCGGTCGACGCCGTGCACGCCGCGACGCTGCCGCTGAACGCGCTGACTGCCGCGCAGGCCCTCGACCTGCTCGGCCTGGAGCCCGGCCAGAGCCTGCTGGTCACCGGTGCCGCGGGCGCGGTGGGCGGGTACGCCGTCCAGCTCGCCGCCCATCGCGGTCTGACGGTGACGGGCGTGGCGCGGGCCGCCGACGAGGACCTCGTGCGGTCGCTGGGAGCCGAGCGTTTCGGGCCGCAGCCCGCCGGTGCGGACGGCGTACTGGACGCGGCGCTGCTCGGTGGCGCCGCGCTGGAGTGGGTGCGCGACGGGGGCGTCTTCGTGGGGGTCATCCCGGGCGCCCACCCGGAGTCCGTGCGCGGGGTGCGGACCGGCTCGGTGGAGGTCGCGCCGGACGGGGCGCGTCTGGCCGAGCTGGTGCGGCTCGTCGACGCGGGGGTGCTGACGACGCGGGTCGCCGAGACCTACCCGCTGGACGAGGCGGCCAAGGCGCACGCGCGGCTGGCGGAGGGCGGGCTGCGGGGGCGGCTGGTGCTCGTCCCCTAGGACCGGACTAGTGCTCCTCCTGCGCCTTGCGGGGGAGGAGTCGCACGAGGGGGCAGCACAGCAGGGCGACGGCGGTGACGGCGGCGAGGCTCACGGCGGTGGCGTGGGCCTCGCCGCCGTCCGTCCCGAAGTACAGGGTGGTGACCGCGGCGGCGCCGATCGCGTTGGCGAGCTGCTGGACCGCGCCGAGCGAGCCTCCCGCGCTGCCGGCCTCGGCGGGGGCGATGTCCCCGATGGTGACGTCGTACAGGGAGCCGAAGCAGGTGCCCATCCCGAGGCCGACGACCAGCAGGGGCGGGACGAGGGCCCAGGCGCCGGTGCCGGTGCCGGAGCCGGCGACGAGGGCGAGCAGCCAGCCGGTCCCGGCGGACGTGATCAGGAAACCGGCGAGGGTCAGCCGGCGGCCCAGTGCGCCGATCAGGCGGTAGCAGGCGATCGAGGCGACGACGATGCCGGCGGACAGAGGGGTCAGGCCGAGCGCGGCGCCCGCGGGGGACCGGCCGAGTCCCTGCTGGAGGAAGAGGGAGACGACGTAGAGGAGTCCGGAGACCGCGGCGAAGAACACGACGCCGGTCAGGAGTCCGGAGGTGAAGCCCCGGTTGTGCAGGAGAGAGGGCTGGATCAGGGGCGTCGCGACGGTGCGCTGGCGGTGGCAGAAGGCCGCGAAGAGGAGGAGTCCCGCGGTCACCAGGGCGGTGCTCCTGAGGGTCCAGCCGTGTGCGGAGCCGTCGATCAGGCCGGACAGCAGGCCGAGCATGGTGGCGGCGAGGAGTGCGGAGCCGGGGCCGTCGACGGTGACGGCGCGGTCGCCGCTGTCGCGCGGGAGCAGCCGGACGGCGGCGGCGAGCGCGGCTCCGCCGAGGAGCAGGTTGATGAGGAACATGGCGCGCCAGCCGAGGCCGGCGATGTCCGTGTCGATGAGGAGGCCGGCGAGGACCGGGCCGCCGACGGCCGAGAGGCCCATCACCGGTCCGAAGAGGCTGTACGCCTTGCCGATCTGGTCGCGGGGCCAGGCGGCGCCGAGGATGCCGAAGCCCTGCGGGACGACGAGCGCGCCGAAGGCGCCCTGGACGAGGCGGGCGGCGACGAGGGTCCGGGGGTCGGGCGCCAGGCCGCAGGCGACCGAGGCGGCGGTGAAACCGGCGAGGCCGGTGAGGAAGAGGCGGCGGCGGCCGTACTTGTCGCCGAGGCGTCCGCCGAGGACGAGGAGCACGCCGAGGGCGAGGGCGTAGGAGGCGCCGAGCCACTGGACGAGGCTCGTGCCGCCGTGCAGGTCCTCGGCGATCGTCGGGGCCGCGATGTTCGTGATGGTGGCGTCGAGGAGGTCGAGGACGTCGGCGGCGAGGACGACGGCCAGGATCGCCCAGCGGGTCCGTGCGGGCGGACGGGGCGTTTCTTTTGCGTTGTGCAGTATCTGCGTCACACAGATAAATGTGCGGCACGGGGTGCGGTGCGGTCAAGCGCATTGATGACGGGTGCGTCAGGAGGTCTGCTGCGCGGTCGCGTACACCGTCGGCGGCACGCCCACCGTCGCCGTGAAGTCCCGTACCAGGTGGGCCTGGTCGGCATAGCCGAGGTCGGCGGCGAGCGCGGCCCAGTCGACGTCCTGGCGGGTCCCGGCGAGCTCCAGGGCCTCGTGGATGCGGTAGCGCAGGATGATCCACTTGGGGCTGACGCCGACGTACGCGGAGAAGAGCCGCTGGAGCGCGCGGACCGAGAGGCCCGCCGAACGGGCGAGGTCGCCGACGCGGCGCATCTCGCGGTCGGTGCGGATGCGGCCGACCAGTTCCCTGGCGACGTCGGCCTGCGGGTCGGGCTCCGGGGCGAGGGAGAGCAGGACGGCGTCGAGCGCGGCCACCCGGGCGACGTCGGCGGCGGGGGTCACGACCGCGCGGGCGGTGTCCCTCGGGGCCGCGGTGAAGGCGGCCCGCGTGAACACGTCCTGGACCGGCAGCGCGTGGCCCGTCCATCGCGACACCGGCGCCCACGGGGCGAACGGCCGGAAGGCCCCGGGCCAGAACTTCGCCCCGCACACCCGGCCCCGCCCGGTCAGCTTCCGGGTGAACAGGCCGAGCGCGACGCCGGTCACCTCGCCGTAGGGCGGGCCCTCGTCCTCGTCCCACTGGAACGTGACGTTCACCGACGGGTGCGGGACGACGTGCGAGGCGTACGGCTCCGGCAGGTCCCAGTCGATGAACCAGTACGTCTCCACGTGCCGGCGCAGGGCTTCGGCGGGTGGGTGGCGGCGGAACCGTACGCGGGTCAGCAGTGCGGACGGGTCGACGATCCCGCGGGTGTCGCGACGGGGTTCTGCCATGGCCGGATCGTACGTCGGCCGACGCGGCGGGGGGTGGGGACCGGATGGTCCGGAGGCTGGGGAATAGGTGGGGGCGGGGCGCGGTTCTGTGGGTATAGTTGAACCGTCAACAACTTGGAAGGTGAGCAGCCATGCAGTTCGGGATCTTCACCGTCGGCGACGTCACGACCGACCCGACGAACGGCCGGACGCCGAGCGAGGGCGAGCGCATCAAGGCCATGCTCGCCATCGCGCAGAAGGCCGAGGAGGTCGGGCTCGACGTCTTCGCCACCGGCGAGCACCACAACCCGCCCTTCGTCCCGTCCTCGCCCACGACGATGCTCGGCTACATAGCCGCCCGCACCGAGAACCTCGTCCTGTCCACCTCCACGACCCTCATCACCACGAACGACCCGGTGAAGATCGCCGAGGACTTCGCGATGCTCCAGCACATCGCGGACGGCCGCGTCGACCTGATGATGGGCCGCGGCAACACCGGTCCCGTCTACCCCTGGTTCGGCAAGGACATCCGCGAGGGCATCAACCTCGCCGTCGAGAACTACGCCCTGCTGCGCCGCCTGTGGGACGAGGACGTGGTGACCTGGGAGGGCAAGTTCCGCACGCCCCTCCAGTCCTTCACCTCCACCCCGCGCCCGCTCGACGGAGTCGCCCCCTTCGTGTGGCACGGCTCGATCCGGTCCCCCGAGATCGCCGAGCAGGCCGCCTACTACGGCGACGGCTTCTTCCACAACAACATCTTCTGGCCCGCCTCCCACACCAAGCAGATGGTGAACCTGTACCGCCAGCGGTACGCCCACTACGGGCACGGCACCCCGGAGCAGGCCATCGTCGGGCTCGGCGGCCAGGTGTTCATGCGGAAGAACTCCCAGGACGCCGTGCGCGAGTTCCGGCCGTACTTCGACAACGCGCCGGTCTACGGGCACGGGCCGTCCCTGGAGGACTTCACCGAGCAGACCCCGCTGACCGTGGGCTCGCCGCAGCAGGTGATCGAGAAGACCCTGTCCTTCCGGGAGTACGCCGGCGACTACCAGCGCCAGCTCTTCCTGATCGACCACGCGGGACTGCCGTTGAAGACCGTCCTCGAACAGCTCGACATGCTGGGCGAGGAGGTCGTGCCCGTCCTGCGCGAGGAGTTCGCCAAGGGGCGTCCGGCCGATGTGCCCGAGGCCCCCACCCACGCGGCCCGCGTGGCCGCCGCCAAGGAGGTGACCGTCGCATGAAGCTCGTCGTGGTCTCGGCGGGGCTGAGCTCCCCGTCGTCCACCCGGCTGCTCGCCGACCGGCTCGCCGCGGCGACCGCCCGGCACGCCGACGTCGACGTCCAGGTGGTCGAACTGCGCGACCTGGCCACCGACATCGCCCACCACATGGTCACCGGCTTCCCGGCGCGGCGCCTGGCCGCCGCGCTGGACGCGGTGGCCGCGGCGGACGGCCTGATCGCCGTGACGCCCGTCTTCTCGGCGTCCTACAGCGGGCTGTTCAAGTCCTTCTTCGACGTCATCGACAAGGACTCGCTGACCGGGAAGCCGGTGCTCGTCGGCGCGACCGGCGGCACCCCGCGCCACTCCCTGGTCACCGAGCACGCCCTGCGCCCGCTCTTCTCGTACCTGCGCGCCGTGGTCCTGCCGACCGCCGTCTACGCGGCCTCGGAGGACTGGGGCGACGAGGGACTGGAAGGGCGCATCGAACGGGCCGGCGCGGAGCTGGCCCGGTTCATGGGGGCGTCGGCGGCCGGGACGGTTCCCGGGGCCCGAGCGGAGACGGCCCCGGCGGTCCCGGACACCGACACGGCCGCGGCCATCGCGCCGCGCTCCCTCAAGGGCGCCGTCACCTCGGTGGACTCGGCCGACGCGTTCACGGTCGTCCCCTTCGAGCAGCAGCTCGCGGCGCTGCGGCCGTAGCGCCGCGAGGCCCGTGGCGGGCTTCGCCCCGGAGGTGTGATCCGGGTAAGAAGCCCCCCGCTCCCATGATCATCAGGTGGTGTGCCGCCACGGGCTTGGCAGACTGGTGGGGTGCCCCAGACTGTGCTGCTCGCCGAGGACGACCGCGCCATCCGCCACGCCCTGGAGAGGGCGCTGACGCTGGAGGGGTACGAGGTGACGGCCGTCGCCGACGGCGTCGAGGCGCTCGCGCAGGCCCACCGCACCCCGCCGGACGTGCTCGTGCTGGACGTGATGATGCCCGGCATCGACGGCCTCCAGGTCTGCCGTGTGCTGCGGGCCGAGGGCGACCGCACGCCGATCCTCATGCTCACCGCGCTCGTCGAGACCGTCGACCGCATCGCCGGCCTCGACGCCGGTGCCGACGACTACGTGGTCAAGCCGTTCGACGTCGAGGAGGTCTTCGCCCGGCTGCGCGCCCTGCTGCGCCGCACCGGCGACCGCGCCGTCGGCGCGACACCGGCCCCGGCGCCCGAGCCGGCCGCCGCCGCCGCGAAGGACACCCCGGGGCAGGTCGCCGCCGCGGGCATCCGGATGGACGTCCAGGCACGGCGGGCCTGGCGCGGGCAGCGGGAGATGGAGCTGACCCGCACCGAGTTCGAACTCCTCGAACTCCTCGTCCGCAACACCGGCATCGTCCTCGACCACGCCACCATCTACGACCGCATCTGGGGCTACGACTTCGGACCCGGCTCCAAGAACCTCGCCGTGTACGTCGGCTACCTGCGGCGCAAGCTCGACCAGCCGGGGGCGCCGGCGCTCATCCACACGGTGCGGGGTGTGGGGTACGTGCTGAGGGAGGACTGAGTGCCGCGCCGGCCCACCGCGGGCGGGGCGGGGTGGACGAGGTTCCCCCGGACCAGATTCCGGCGGGTGTCCTCCCTGCGGGCCACCTTCACCCTGTCCTTCGCGGCCGTCGCCGCCGCCGTCACCGTCCTCGTCGGCTTCCTCAGCTACGACGCCGCCGCCCGGCTCGTGCGCGTCGACCAGCAGACCGTGTTCGCGGAGGTCGTCCAGGACCTGCGCGACCAGGTGCGTGAGCGGGCCCTGCACCCGGCCGACTTCGCCGCCTCCGACTCCGATCACGACGGGCCGCTCGACGACATCATCCGGCCCAGCCGCACCGATGTGCAGGTCCTCGGCCCCGGCGGCGCGATCGTCGACCGGGGCAGCCCGCCCCTGCCCGTGCGCGCAGCGGACCGGGCCGTCGCCGACCACGCGACGGCGGGCGGGCTGGACGAGCACAAGGAGGTCGACGTCGGTGGGGACCGCTACCGGGTCGCCACGGTCGCCCTCGGCGGCGGGCGGGGCGCGGTGCAGGTGGCCCAGCAGTTCAGCGACACCGAGGACCTGCTGCGCGAACTCCAGCAGCGGACCGTGCTGCTCGTCGCGGCCGTCGTGATCGCCGCGGGACTGTTCGGCTGGTGGCTGGCCCGGCGCATCACCCGCCGTCTGGTCCGGCTCGCCGGGGCCGCCGAGGACGTCGCCCGCACCGGCCGTCTCGGCATCCAGGTGCCCGTCACGGGATACGACGAGGTCGGCCGGCTCGGCCGCTCCTTCGACCGGATGCTGGTGCGGCTCGCCCAGTCCGAGGAGGACCAGCGGCGGCTGGTCCAGGACGCGGGCCACGAACTGCGGACGCCGCTGACCTCGCTGCGCACCAACATCTCCATGCTCCGGCGCATCGACGAACTGCCGCCCGGCGTCCGGGAGGAACTCGTCGCCGACCTCGCCCTGGAGTCCCGCGAGCTGACCGACCTCGTCAACGAACTCGTCGCGCTGGCGGCCGGGCGGTCCGACACCGAGCCCGTCCGGCGGCTCGACCTCGCGGAGCTCGCCGAGGACGTCGCGATCGTCGCGCGGCGCCGGTCCGGGCGGGACATCACGGTCACCGCGCGCGGCGACACGACCGTGGACGGGCGGCCCACCGGGCTGCAACGGGCGGTCTCCAACCTCGTCGAGAACGCGGCGAAGTTCGACCGGGGCGGGGCGGCACCGATCGAGGTGGTGGTGTCGGGCCGGCGGCGGCCGGGCGCGGAGGCCGGCGTGGACCCGTCCGGTCCGGGCGCGGGCCATCCCGGGCCCGTGCGGGTCGAGGTGCTCGACCGGGGGCCGGGGATGGCGGACGAGGACCTCGGCCGCGTCTTCGACCGGTTCTACCGGGCCGCCGACGCGCGGAGTCTGCCCGGGTCCGGGCTCGGTCTGTCCATCGTCCGTGAGGTGGCCACGGCGCACGGGGGTGCGGCGTTCGCCTTCCGGCGGGAGGGCGGGGGCACGGTGATCGGGTTCACGGTGGGGCTGCAGCGGGCGGGGGACGACGGCCGGTAGCCGATGACCGGCCGCGGTGCCCCGAGGAGCCCGCCGGTCAGCCCACGTGGACCCGGGGGCGACGGGAGCGGTCCGGCTCCGCCTCGCGGAGGACCTCCCGGGTGACGGGGGCGACCTCGCCCTGCCCGAAGAGGAAGAAGCGGAGGAAGTTGGTGAACGGGTCGCCCTCGGTCCACTCGAAGTAGATGTGCGGGGTGCACCGGGTGGCGTCGCGGACGTGCAGCAGCAGCGCGGCCAGTGCGTTGGGGATGGACGCCGACTCCAGGGTCAGCACGCGGTAGCGGTCGTGCAGCACCTCGCCGCGCACGGTGAGACCCGTCTCGAACTCCGAGGGGTCCAGCACGGTGACCTCGACGAACACGAAGTCCTCCTGCACGGGGAGGTCGTTGTCCTGCCGGATCTGCTCGATCTTCTCCCGGTACTCGGCCTTGTCCCGCTGTCCGGGCTCGTTGGCGATGAACCGGATGCGGCGGCTGGACATGTCTCTGATGAATCGTTCCGCCATGTCGTCGAGCGTCACGCTGGTGACGCGCAGCTCGAAGGCGCGGGCCAGCCGGGACAGCAGCGAGACCAGGATGATCCCCGCGATGAAGCAGGCACCGATCTTCACGCCGTCCGGCCGCTCGATGACGTTCACGACGGTCGTGTACAGGAACACCGCGGAGATCACCGCGAAGCCGATGGTCCAGCCCCGCTGGCGGGCCTTGCGCGCGGCGATGGTCACGGCGATGGCGGCGGAGCTGATGAGCACCAGCACACCGGTGGCGTAGGCGCCGCCCTGCGCGTCGACGTCCGCGTCGAAGATCCAGGTGACCAGGAACGCGACCAGGGTGAAGACGATCACCATGGGGCGTACGGCACGCGCCCAGTGCGGGGCCATGCCGTAGCGGGGCAGGTAGCGGGGCATCAGGTTGAGCAGCCCGGCCATGGCGGAGGCGCCGGCGAACCACAGGATCGCGATGGTGGAGGCGTCGTAGACCGTGCCGAAGGCGTTGCCCAGGTACTCGTGCGCCAGGTAGGCCAGCGCGCGTCCGTTGGCCTGGCCGCCCGACTTGAACTCGTCCTCCGGGATCAGGAGCGTCGTGATGAAGCTCGTGCAGATCAGGAAGACGCTCATGATCACGGCGGCGGTGGTCAGCAGCTTCTTCGTGCCGCGGATACGGCCGGTCGGCTTCTCCTCGGTGTCCGTCGGGTCGCCCTCGACGTGGGGCATCACCGCGACGCCGGTCTCGAAGCCGGAGAGACCGAGCGCGAGTTTCGGGAAGACCAGGAGGGCCACACCGACCATGGCGAAGACGTTGCCGTGCTCCGTGGTGAGGGCGCTGGACCAGTCGGTGATCACATGGCCCGCGGTGATGACGTGCCACAGGCCGCTGATCACGACCACGAGGTTGAGGGACAGATAGATCCCGACGAGGACGACGGCGACGCCGATCGCCTCCAGGAATCCCTTGAGGAACACCGCGCCCAGCAGGGCGACGAGTATCAGGGTGATCACCATCTGCTTGTCGTGCAGGACGCTGGTCAGATGCGGGTTCTCCACCAGGTGGGTGGAGGCGTCCGCCGCGGAGAGGGTGATGGTGATCAGGAAGTCGGTGGCGGCGAAGCCGAGCAGGGTGAGGACGAACAGCTTGCCCTTCCAGAACGACAGCAGCCGTTCCAGCATGGCGATCGAGCCCTCGCCGCGCGGGCTCTCCTCGGCCACCCGCCGGTAGACGGGCAGTGCGCCCGCGAGGGTGACGATCACCAGCACGATGGTCGCCACGGGCGACAGCAGTCCGGCCGCCAGCGCGGCGATGCCCGGCTGGTAGCCGAGGGTGGAGAAGTAGTCGACGCCGGTCAGGCACATCACCCGCCACCACCGCTGGCCCTTGTGGGCCTGCTCCGGTGTGGCGTGCGCCCCCTGGGGGGTCTTGGCCATGTCGGACAGGCCTTCCAGCATCCAGGCCCGCAAGCGGTTCCCCCGGGCGGGTGTGGTGGTGGCCATCGGTGCGCACTCCTGACAGGCGGCTCTGCGATCGGTTCCGGCCATCGCGGAGACGGCGAGACCAGCGTAAGCAGAGAGTGATCCAGGGGCCCGTGGATGTGAGGGCCGAACGCATCAAGACCGCGTTAAGACGCGTCAAGGCCGCGTCAAGATCTACTGGTCAACCGCGTCAGGACGTGCCGGTCACTCGCGTCAGGATGCGCCGGTCACCCGCGTCGTCCGTCGCGCGAGCCGGCCCGCCGCGTCCCTCGGGGCACACCGCGGCGGACCGCGCCGGGCGCCCGGGGCGTCGGGTGGTTCGCCCGTTCCGAGGAGCTGAGCTGCCAGGGAACGCTGGTGATCATCACGCCCGGGGTGAAGAGCAGCCGGCTCTTGAGCCACAGCGCGGACTGGTTGTGCAGCAGGTTCTCCCACCAGTGGCCGACGACGTACTCGGGGACGAAGACGGCGACGAGGTCGCGGGGGCTCTCCCGGCGGATGGAGCGGACGTACTCGACGACGGGCCGGGTCACCTCGCGGTAGGGGGAATCGATGATCTTCAGCGGTACGTCGATGCCGTACTCCTCCCAGCGTTCGCGCAGCGCCGTCGCCTCCTCGCGGTCGACGGAGACGGTGAGTGCCTCCAGCTGGTCGGGGCGGAAGGCGCGCGCGTACGACAGGGCCCGCAGGGTCGGTTTGTGCAGCCGGGAGACCAGCACGATGCCCAGCACCCGGGACGGCGGCGCGAGTTCGCTCCGGGGGTCCTCGACCGCCAGCTCCGCGCCGACGGCGTCGTAGTGCCGCCGGATCCCGCGCATCATCACCCACAGCACCGTCGCCGCGAGCACCGCCAGCCACGCGCCCTCGGTGAACTTCGTCGCCAGGACGATGACGAGGACCAGCCCGGTGACCACCGCGCCCACGGCGTTGACCACCCGTGCCGAGTGGTGGCGCCGCCGCGTGGCGGGGTCGCGCTCCGAGCGCAGCTCGCCGTTCCAGTGCCGGACCATGCCGAGCTGGGAGAGCGTGAAGGAGGTGAACACGCCCAGGATGTAGAGGTGGATGAGGCTCGTGACGTTCGCCCGGTAGCCCCACAGCAGCAGGCCCGCGACGAGTGCCAGGGCCAGGATGCCGTTGGAGAAGGCCAGCCGGTCGCCCCGGTTGTGCAGCTGGCGGGGCAGGTAGCGGTGCTGGGCGAGGATCGACGCCAGCAGCGGGAAGCCGTTGAAGGCGGTGTTCGCCGCCAGGATCAGGACCAGTGCCGTCGTCGCCTGGATGACGTAGAAGCCGACGCTGTGCTCGCCGCCGAAGACCGCCGCCGCGATCTGCGCGATCACCGTGCGCTGGGTGTACGACGAGCAGTCGCCGTCCAGCCCCGTCAGCCGGCAGGCGTCGTCGGTGATGTGCACCTTGGAGACCATCGCCAGGGTGGTGACGCCGGCGAACATCGCGATGGCGGTGACACCCATCGCCGCCATCGTGGTGGCCGCGTTCTTCGGCTTCGGCTTGCGGAAGGCCGGTACGCCGTTGGAGATCGCCTCCACACCGGTCAGCGCCGTGCACCCGGAGGAGAACGCGCGCAGCACCAGCATCAGCAGGGCCAGACCGGCGAGATGAGCGTCGCCGGGCGCGGGACTGATGCCGTACCGCGCGCTCTCGGCGACCGGCGCGTTCCCGAAGAGGTAGCGGACCAGTCCGGTGATCACCATGATCAGGACGCCGCCGATGAACAGGTACGTCGGCGTGGCGAACGCCCGCCCCGACTCGCGCACGCCCCGCAGGTTCATCGCGGTGAGCAGCGCGACGAAGAGGATCGCGAGCGGGACGCGCTGGCCGACGAGCCCGGGGACGGCCGAGATGATGTTGTCGACCCCGGAGGCGACGGACACGGCCACCGTCATCACGTAGTCGACGAGGAGCGAGGCCGCGACGACCAGACCGGCGGACGGGCCGAGGTTCGTCGAGACCACCTCGTACGAGCCGCCGCCGCTCGGATAGGCGTGCACCACCTGGCGGTACGACAGCACCACGACCGTCATCAACGCCACGACCGCGGCCGCGATCCACGGTGTGAAGTGCAGGTACGTCAGCCCGCCGAGCGTGAGGACGAGCAGGATCTCCTGGGTCGCGTACGCCACCGACGACAGCGGGTCCGAGGCGAAGATCGGCAGGGCGAGCCGTTTGGGCAGCAGCGTCTCGTGCAGCTCCTCGCTGCGCATGGCCCGGCCGATCACCAGCCGCTTCAGGATCGCCGTCACGTTGAGCACGGCCGGAGCGTAAGCCGGGGGGCGGGGGCCCGCGGGGAGCCTGACGGCGCCGTCGGGCGGCAAGCGACCCGTTAGGATCCCGCCGCCGTCGTGCATTCGGAGCAACCGGCCGGGCCGGTGGCCGGCGGGCGGACCTCAGTCGAGCCCGGACACCTCGAACACCGTCCGCGCCGTCTCGCGGTCGATCCTCTCCGCCATGCGGCGCAGCGCGGTCGCCCCGCACGTCAGCGAGCCGCGGCGGGCGGAGAGCCGGGCATCCTCGTCCAGCCGGTGCCACAGCGGGGGGTTGGAGATCAGGACCTGCGGGTCGATCTCCACCCGGACGCCGAAGGTGTCCCGCAGCACGAGGCGCTGACCGACCCCGTCCAGACAGCGCACCGACACCAGCTCGTCGGTGCGCACCCGTCGCGCGCCCAGCAGCCGCCGCGACACCAGCCAGCCCTGGCCCGCCGACACCCGGGTGGGGAAGAGCACCAGGAAGAGCAGCGCCGCCAGGCCCACCCACAGGGCGGCGCGCGGACCGGTCAGGGTGCCGGCGCCCCCGTCGACCAGGAGCAGCAGGCCGAGCAGCAGCGCCGAGCAGCGCACCGAGGTGAGCAGGTCCCGGGACCAGTGCCGGTCGAAGGCCGTCTCGGGTGCCGTTCCGTTCGCCGTGGGCGGTGGCGGGGATGCGTCGACCGCGTCGTTGCCGCGTTCCATGGGAGCGACGGTAGAGCCACGGGAGGCCGGGCGCGGCCTTCCTTGACGGGACTCTGACGACCACGCGCGTCGTCGTGGCAGGACACCGGCGGCCCTGCCGCGGGGTGTCAGCCGGTGAGCCGCCGGACGGTCCCCAGCTGCTTCCACCGGCCGTCGACCAGACGGTCGACCCACACCGGACGGGCCGTCGCCTGGTGGCCCTTGAAGGCGTAGTGCCCGAGGAGCCCGTCGATCTCGACGTCTTCGAGGACACTCCGGAGCCGGGTGCGGGCGAGGTCCGCGGCGGGCCTGTCGCCGTCCTCCCCGTCCTCCCCGGCCACCCGGTCGATGCCCGCGGCGACGGCGAGCGTCGCGTCGTACAGCTCCGCCGTGCCGCGGTGCTTCAGCAGGGCGCGCAACTCGGCCGAGTCGGTGCACAGCTTCGGGAAGTCCGTGCAGTCGGGCTTCTGCCGCTCGTCGTTGAAGGTGCGAAAGCGCAGGCTTCCGTCCGCCAGCTGCCGGTCCTGCCGGGCGAACATCTCCAGGTCGGAGGAGACGTCGCAGGCGGATCCGTAGACGTCGTGGACGGCGACGGGCGTGCCGCGCCCGCGGGCGGCGGGCACGAGGTTCTCCTCACCGCCGCCGGCTCGCAGGTCGGAGACGACCAGGGCGTCCGGCCGGGCCGTGCCGAGATCGCGCTCGATCCGGCTCCGGCTCATGTCCTCGGTCCCCTTCTGCGAGGGCAGCGGCAGCGCGGTGAGCCCGGCGGCGCGCAGCCCGTGCCCGAAGGTGTCCTTGTCGGTGTCCGTGTCCCAGTAGCTCTTCGACGTCTCCACGACCCGGCCCGCGCCGTACGCCCCGGTCAGATAGCGGCCCGCCTGGCGCCCCGCCTCGTACTCGGCCGCCGGGAGGGCGTACTCGTGGTCCGGGTCGCCCCCGGACTCGCAGGTGTCGACCATCGCCATGCGCGGCGACCAGTCCACCTCGGCGCTCGCGAAGTCCCCGATGTCGCCGACCATGGCGATCATCCCCGGGTGCTGCTCCAGGAGGCTCTCCGCGGGCGTCTGCCCGTAGTCCTCCACCGCGACGACGCGCACGGGGATCTTCCGTTTCGCCCTGCGCTCGGCCTCCTTCAGGGCGGCTCGCACGACACGGGCGCGGATCTCGGGCACCCGGCCGTCCTCGTCGTCGCCCCAGGCGTAGCCGACGCCGAGCGTGTACGTCGTCGGGGCGGCGGAGGTTCCTCCGGGGGCCGACGGGTGGCCCTGGCCCTGCGGCTCGGGGCGGTCCGAGGACGACGCGTTCAGGGCGATGGCGGCCGGGACGCCGACGGCGAGGAGCGCGGCGGCGACCGCGAGCCGGACGGTGCGGCGGGTGATGCGGCGTGGGGCCGCCGGGGTCCACGGGGACGGTGTTCCGCGCCGCTCGTCGAAGTCCTTGACGACGTGCCGGGCCGACGGCCGTGCGGCGGGCGACGGCGGCCCGGCGTCCTCGGGGGCCGGTTCGCTCGCGCCGTCGGCCCTTCGAGCCGCCGGAGCCGGAGCCGATTCCGGGACCGGACCCGGTTCCGGGTCCGGATTCGCGGCAGGGGCCGGTGCCGGTGCCGGGGGCGGCTCCGCGGCGGCAGGGGCGGACGGCTGCGCCACCGCCTCGATCCGGGCGAGCGCTTCGTCCGCGTCCGCGGGCCGGTCGTCCGGGTCCTTCGCCATCAGGTCGAGCACCAACCGGTCCACGGCGGGCCCGAGTTCGGCGCGGGCCCGGCTCGGTCGCAGCGGCTCGTCGTGCAGGTGGTTGTACATGATGCCCGCCGCGTCCCCGACGAACGGAGGCCTGCCGACGAGGAGTTCGAACAGGACGCAGCCCACCGCGTACAGATCCGTGCGGCCGTCGCCCCGGAGCTGCCGGAAGCGTTCGGGCGCCATGTACTGGACGCTGCCGAAGGGAAGTCGGCCGGTGTGCGTCAACCGCGCGTCGGTGGCGCGGAATTCGGTGAACCGCGCGATGCCGAAGTCGACGATCCTGGCGGTGGACGCCGTGCCCTCGCCGGTGACCATGATGTTGGCGGGCTTGATGTCGCGGTGGACGACACCCGCACGGTGCGCGGCGCTCAGGCCCCGGCACACGTCGGCGGTCCAGCGCAGCGCGTCCTCGACCGGCACCCGCCCGCTGTCGCGCAGGATCTGCTCCAGCGTGCGGCCCTCGACGAGCGCCATCACCAGGTAGGGGCTCTCGCCGTCCGTCCCGTGGTCGTGCACGGTGACGATGTGCGGGCTGTCGAGGGCGGCGGCGACCCGGGCCTCGCGCCGGAACCGGCCGAGTCGTTCCGTCCGCTCGGCCTCGTCGTCCCCCGCCGCACGGAGGATCTTGACCGCCACCTCGCGGTCCAACTGCTCGTCCCTGGCCCGCCAGACCTCGCCCATGCCGCCCGAGCCGATGAGCTCGATCAGTTCGTAGCGGTCGTCCAGCCTTCGTCCCCGCACGTGTCAGGCCCTTCCCCCGGCGCTTCACCGACCCGGCCCGCCAACGTACTGCATGGCGTGTGGCGGACCGTCAGGGAGTCGTGGGCAGCGGGAGGTGCCCGACCGCGCGCTCGGGTGCCTCAGTGGCCGGTGGTGAGCACCATGCGGAACCTGGCCTGACCGCTCGTCATCTTCTCGACCGCGGCGGCCGTCTCCTCCAGTGGAACCTCCTCGGTCCAGGCGCGCACACCGCTCTGGGCGGCGAAGCGCAGGGTGTCCTGGGTGTCGACGGCGGCGCCGGAGGCGTGGGCGTAGACCTTCCGCGCCCCGTGCAGCAGTTGCAGCCCGTTGACCTGGAGCGGTTCGGGGGAGATGCCGACGATGGCGAGTTCGCCGTGGCGCCCGAGCCCGTCGATGGTGGCGGACATCGCGTCCGCGTTCGTGACGGTGGCCAGGACCACCTTGGCCCCGCCGAGCGCCTGGAGCGCCTCGGCGACGTCCTCGGCGGTGCTGTCGATGTAGTGGGCGGCGCCGAGCTTGTGCGCCAGGTCTCTCTTCTCCTGGCCGCGCGCGATGGCGACGGTGTCGAAGCCCATCTTCTGCGCGAACTGCACACCGAGGTGGCCGAGGCCGCCCAGGCCCAGTACGGCGACGGTGTCACCGGGGCCGGCGGTGGTGTGGCGCAGGGCGTTGAAGACCGTCACGCCCGCGCAGGCCAGCGGTGCCGCTTCGACCGCGGTCAGTTCGTCCGGGATCGCCGCGAGGGCGACGGCGGGCACCACGACCGAGTCGGCGTACCCGCCGGGGTAGGCGACGCCCGGGACGGCCAGTTCGGGGCACATGACCGCGTCGCCGCTGCGGCAGGCGTCGCAGTGCCCGCAGCTCCCGCCGTACCAGCCGACGGCGACCCGGTCCCCGACCTGCCAGCCGGTGACGTTCTCGCCGAGGGTGTCGATCCGGCCGGCGATCTCGTGACCCGGCGTGACCGGGAACGTGGTCCCGGGCAGCGCGCCCGAGGCGATCAGCAGGTCGGAGTGGCACACCCCGCAGGCCTCGACGGTGATCCGCACGGACCCGGGACCCGGCTCCCGTGCGGCGACCTGGGCGAGCTCCGGGGTGCCGCCGGGCTCGGAGACCTGCGCGGCACGCAGGGTGCCGGTGGAGGCGGAAGCGGTGGAAGCAGACATGATCCAGCCCTTCGTAGCGGTGTGGGGCCGGGGACGGGCCGCACGCACTCGCTCGTCAGGACGTGACCGGCCGAGGGTGGTCCGCCGCGGTCTCCCTCTTCGACGATAGGCAGGCCTGCGCCGCATCGGCATGTCCGCGGACGGCCGGCGCACGCAGCGCGCACACGACGGGGCCCGGGAGGCCGGTGTCCGGCGACGTCCCACGAGCCCACTGCGACAGGCTCAGGGCCACACCAGGCAGTACGGCTGGTGACCTGCCTCGTGCAGGCGGTGGGAGAAGTCCTGCCACTCGTGCAGCAGCTGGTACACGTTGAACGCGTCCCGGGGGCCGCCCCGGTCCGGGACGGTCGACCAGATGAAGGCGGCCGCGCCGACCGCTTCCTCGCCGATGCCGCGCAGCGGGTCCACGACGGTCATGGGGAGTTTCACGACGGCGTAGTCGGGGTGCAGGACGACGAGTTCCAGGGGCGGCACCTTGTGCAGGGGGACGCCCTCGATGCCGGTGAGGACCATCGCGGCCATCGTCTCCGGCTTGATCTTGGTGAACATGCCGTTCATGCCGAGTTCGTCGCCGCCGAGTTCTTCGGGGCGCATCGAGATCGGGACACGTGCCGCCGTGGCGCCGTCCGGCGCGCCGAAGTATTTGTACGTCACCCCCACCCGGCCACCATTCCCGCTCCCGGCCCTCAGCCGATCGACCCCGCGGTCGCTCCGCTCGGGCTCACCTTGCGCTCCCGGAGATAGCTGGGATCCCTGCGATCCCTGGGTCCTGCGTGCCTCGGCCGCTTCCTCCGCTTCGCGCCGGTGCCTTCCCCGCCGGGCACGCCTAGGCCCGAGGTCGTCGGTCCCCTCGCCCAGTCCGCCACCGCGATGCATATCTCCACCCGACTGCTTTTCTAAGGCGCGCGACCCCCGCCACGCAACCCGATCATCGTGACAGTGACCTCCCCCACGGCCGCACGCCGAAACGTGCGCTGAAACACCTGTTCCGCGGGATCTTCGCGGCCCCTGAACACCACCGTTCCTGTGAGCTGTCCCTGCCGGGCCCCAGTTTTGCAGATGGCCGGGGGCACCGCCCGGTCCTCCTGCCGGGCACCGGCCCGCCGGATCCCCGCGATTCCGGGACCTTGCGTACCTGCAACGTACGCGGTCCCGTACGGCTTCCCGGGAGGGGGAGCCGTCGGGGGACGCCTACGAGAAGCCGTACGTCGTGCCGGGTTCCCGCGTTCACGCCCGCGTGCTCTTCCCCTCACGGCCGCCCTCGGAGCCTGGCCTACCCTGAGGAGGTCACTAGCCCCCCGGAGTCGGAGACGTCGCAGGTCATGACCGAACTGCCCTATCCCTACGAAGCACCGGCCTCGCAGGCCCTATTCGACCGTGCGGCGGCCGTCACGCCCGGTGGCGTGAACTCTCCCGTGCGGGCCTTCCGCGCCGTGGGCGGTACGCCCCGGTTCATGGTGTCCGGTGCGGGTCCGTACCTCACGGACGCCGACGGTCGTGAGTACGTCGACCTCGTCTGTTCCTGGGGGCCGATGATTCTCGGACACTCTCGGCCCGAGGTCATCGCGGCGGTCCAGGAAGCCGTCTCCCGCGGCACGTCCTTCGGCACTCCCGGTGAGGGGGAGGTCGCGCTCGCCGAGGAGATCGTCGCGCGGGTCGAGCCCGTCGAGCAGGTCCGCCTCGTCTCCAGCGGCACCGAGGCGACCATGTCGGCGATCCGGCTCGCCCGCGGGTTCACCCGGCGCTCCAAGGTGATCAAGTTCGCCGGCTGCTACCACGGGCACGTCGACTCGCTGCTCGCCGCGGCGGGCTCGGGCGTCGCCACCTTCGCGCTGCCCGACACCCCGGGCGTCACCGGCGCCCAGGCCGGCGACACGATCGTCCTCCCGTACAACGACCTCGAAGCGGTGAACGCCGCCTTCCACGCGCACCCCGGCGAGATCGCCTGTGTGATCACCGAGGCCTCGCCCGGGAACATGGGCGTCGTGCCGCCCCGGCCCGGCTTCAACCAGGGCCTCAAGGACGCCTGCGCGAAGAACGGCGCCCTGTTCATCTCCGACGAGGTCATGACCGGCTTCCGCACGAGCAGGGCCGGCTGGTACGGGGTCGACGGCGTGCGTCCCGACCTGATGACCTTCGGCAAGGTGATGGGCGGCGGCTTCCCCGCCGCGGCCTTCGGCGGCCGTGCCGACGTGATGGCGCACCTCGCGCCGGCCGGGCCGGTCTACCAGGCGGGCACGCTGTCCGGGAACCCGGTCGCCACCGCCGCCGGTCTCGCGCAGCTGCGACTGCTCGACGACGCCGCCTACGAGAAGGTCGACGCGGTCTCCGAGCAGATCCGGACGCTGGTGTCCGAGGCACTGGCCAAGGAGGGCGTCGCGCACCGGCTGCAGAGCGCCTCCAACATGTTCTCCGTCTTCTTCACCGGGCGGGAGGTGCGTGACTACGAGGACGCGAAGGCGCAGGAGTCCTTCCGGTACACCGCCTTCTTCCACTCGATGCTGGCGCAGGGCGTGTACCTGCCGCCGTCCTCCTTCGAGTCGTGGTTCGTGTCGACGGCGCACGACGAGCAGGCGGTTCAGCGGATCGCCGACGCCCTTCCGGCGGCGGCGCGGGCAGCGGCGGAGGCCAGTGCATGAGTGACAACGGCAACACCACGGACATCACCGTCGTCCACCTGATGCGGCACGGCGAGGTCGCCAACCCGGACGGGGTGCTGTACGGGCGGCTGCCCGGCTACCACCTGTCCGAACTGGGGCGGAAGATGGCCGACCGGGTCGCCGACCACCTGGCGTCCCGCGATGTCACCCACGTCGTCGCCTCACCCCTGGAGCGGGCGCAGGAGACGGCGACCCCGATCGCGAAGGCGCACGGGCTCGACCTCGCGACCGACGGGCGGCTCATCGAGGCCGACAACGTCTTCCAGGGCAAGACCTTCGGTGTCGGGGACGGTGCGCTGCGGCGCCCGGAGAACTGGAAGCACCTGGTCAATCCGTTCAAGCCGTCCTGGGGCGAGCCGTACGTCGACCAGGTCGTGCGGATGATGGGCGCGCTGGACGCGGCCAAGGACGCGGCACGCGGGCACGAGGCGGTGCTGGTCAGCCACCAGCTGCCGATCTGGATCGTGCGCAGCTATGTCGAGCGGCGGCGGCTGTGGCACGACCCGCGCAAGCGGCAGTGCACGCTGGCGTCCCTGACGACGTTCACCTACCGGGGCGACAAGATCGTTTCCGTCGGCTACACCGAGCCCGCCAGGGACCTCGTGCCGGCGCATCTCCTCGCGGGCGCGAAGCCGGTGAAGGGCGCGGGCAAGGCGTTCGGCGCCTGACGGCCCGTCGTTTCCCCAAGGCGTCCTGCCATATGAGCGTATCTTCGTAAAATCACATAAATACGTGCGTGTGGGACTGAACCCCCGTCTTCGTCGTGCCCTCTCATGGAGTGCCAGCTGAGAGCCAGCTGAGAGGGCGCGATGAAATGGGGACCGCATGCGGGACATCAGCCGGAGGGGAATGATCGGCCTCGGGGCAGGTGCCGCGGCGGGTCTGGGACTTGCCGCGTGCGGTACCGCCTCTCAGGACGCTCCGGGCGGGGGCGGCGGTTCCCGGGGTGACGGACACCCCGGCGCCCCGAGGCAGGCCGCCAAGCCGATCGGCGACGGCTCCACCGCCTTCACCGGCGAGCAGCCGGGCCGGCCGGACCGGCCCGAGCCCCTGGAGCCCGGCGAGACCCCGCCGCAGTTCGTGGTCTTCTCCTGGGACGGCGCGGGCGAGGTCGGCACCGGCCTCTTCGACCGCTTCCTCGGACTCGCCGAGAAGTACGACGCCCGGATGACGTTCTTCCTCTCCGGGCTGTACCTGCTGCCCGAGTCGAAGAAGCGCATGTACGACCCGCCCAACAACCTCAGGGGCGCCTCGGACATCGGCTACCTCACCGACGACCACATCAGGCAGACGCTGAAGCTCGTCCGCCGCGCCTGGCTCGCCGGCCACGAGATCGGCACCCACTTCAACGGCCACTTCTGCGCCGGCTCCGGTTCGGTCGCCGACTGGACCCCCTCCCAGTGGCGCAGCGAGATCGAACAGGCCAAGTCCTTCGTGAAGGAGTGGCGGACCAACACGGGCTGGACCGATCTGCCTCCACTGCCCTTCGACTACGACAAGGAGCTCGTCGGCGGACGCACCCCGTGCCTGCTCGGCCAGGAGAACCTGCTGCCCACCGCGCGCAGGCTCGGCTGGCGCTACGACGCCTCCTCGCCCGGCGGCCGCCAGCGCTGGCCGCGGAAGAACCAGGGCCTGTGGGACCTGCCCCTCCAGGAGATGCCCTTCCCGGGGCACACCTTCGAGGTCCTCTCGATGGACTACAACATCCTCGCCAACCAGTCGGTCAACACGACCCGGGCGCCGTCGTACAACTACCCGGCCTGGCGCACCCAGGCCGCCCAGTCCTACATCTCCGGGTTCCAGCGGGCCTACGAGACCAACCGCGCCCCGTTCTTCATCGGCAACCACTTCGAGGAGTGGAACGGCGGCATCTACATGGACGCCGTCGAGCAGGCCTTCACGTACGTCGCCCGGCAGCGGGAGAACGGCGAGGACGTCCGCATGGTCTCCTTCCGGGACTTCGCGGACTGGCTGGACGTGCAGCGGCCCGAGGTCCTCGCCAGGCTCCGGTCGTTGGAGGTGGGGGAGCGGCCGGCGGGCGGCTGGAAGACGTTCCTGCGGGACGTCGGCAAGGATTCGGGCCGGGGCTCCGGGGCCGACACGGACAGCGACACCTGAAACGGCGCAAGCCGGGGCAATCGCACCCGTGCGGGTGCGGGCACCCGCACGGGCGTCGACGAGGAGCCCGAAAGGCCGCCTGATATGCGGGTTTCCGCCCGCAAGGGGGGTGCGGAAGATCCCCGAAACGGGCATGCGAAACTTTTCACATGAGTGCCGCCTGCCGCGCCGACCGGCGCCCGAACCGCACCCGCAGCCGCGTCGCCCTGCTCGCCGCCGGGGCCGCCGTCGCCGCGCTCGTCCTGTCCGCTTGCACCTCCGGAGGTACGTCGGGAGGAGCGGGCAACACCAACTTCGTCGCCGGCAAGAACGGCGTCGACACCGCGGCCAAGGGCCACCGGACCGCGATCCCGGACCTGTCGGGCAAGACCGTCGACGGCAAGCAGCTCGACGTCCGCGACTTCAAGGGCAAGGTCGTCGTCCTCAACGTCTGGGGCTCCTGGTGCGGGCCGTGCCGGGCCGAGGCCGCCAACTTCGAGCGGGTCTACCAGGACACCAAGGATCAGGGCGTGGAGTTCGTGGGCATCAACACCCGCGACGCCGGCACCGGCCCGGCCCTCGCCTTCGAGAAGGAACACGGCGTCAGCTACCCGAGCCTGTTCGACCCCACCGGCAAGCTGATGCTCCGCTTCAAGAAGGGCACGCTCAACCCGCAGCTGATCCCCTCCACCCTCATCATCGACCGCGAGGGCAAGGTCGCCGCCCGGACGCTCCAGGCGCTCAGCGAGGACAACCTGCGCAAGATGCTCGACCCCGTGCTCGCGGAGAAGTGACCTGACGTGTCCCTCCTCGCCATGTCCCTGGCCGAGTCCACCGGCAGGAACGAGACGGTCTACAGCGGCGCGCTGCTGCTCGCCTTCCCGATCGCCGTGGTCGGGGGGCTCGTCTCCTTCTTCTCCCCGTGCGTGCTGCCGCTGGTCCCCGGCTACCTCTCCTACGTCACCGGGGTCAGCGGCACCGACCTGGCGGAGGCCAGACGCGGGCGCATGGCGGTCGGCGCGAGCCTGTTCGTGCTGGGCTTCACCGTCGTGTTCGTTTCCGGCGGCGCGCTCTTCGGCTACTTCGGCTCGACCCTGCACGAGTACCAGGCGGTCCTGTCCAAGGTGCTCGGCGCGCTCATGGTCCTCATGGGCGTGTTCTTCGTGGGCGGCATGCCCTTCCTGACGCAGCGCGAATTCCGCTTCCACAAGCGGCCGGTGGCCGGTCTCGCGGGAGCGCCGCTGCTCGGCGCGCTCTTCGGGATCGGCTGGACCCCCTGCCTCGGCCCGACCCTCTCCTCCGTGCAGATCCTCGCCGCGAACCAGGCGAGCGCCGGACGGGGCGCCATACTGACCGTCGCGTACTGCCTCGGGCTCGGCATCCCCTTCGTCCTGGCCGCGGTCGCCTTCCGCAGGGCGCTCGGAGCCTTCGGCTGGGTCAAGCGGCACTACACCTGGGTGATGCGGATCGGCGGCGGAATGATGATCGTGACCGGCCTGCTCCTGCTCACCGGTGCGTGGGACAGCATCGTGCAGCAGATGCAAACCTGGTCCGACGGCTTCACGGTAGGGATCTGACCCATGAGCACCACTGACACCGGCAAGACGACGGAAGCGGACGTGGCGGGCGAGCTCGGCGCGGCCGGCTCGCAGCTGTCCACCGCGCCCGTGGAGACGGCGATGCCCGGCTCCTTCGGTGGTTCGCGGGCGCCCGGCGCCATCGGCTGGATCACCTGGACCGGACGCGAGGTCATCGGCTGGGCCCGCTGGTTCTGGCGGCAGCTGACCTCGATGCGGGTCGCGCTGATCCTGCTCTTCCTGCTGTCGCTCGGCGCGATCCCCGGCTCGCTGATCCCGCAGTCCGGGACCGACGCGCCGAAGGTGGCCGCCTTCAAGGACCGGCACAGCCTGCTGGGGCCGGTCTACGACAAGCTCGGGCTGTTCCACGTGTACAGCTCGGTGTGGTTCTCGGCGATCTACATCCTGCTGTTCGTCTCGCTCATCGGCTGCATCGTGCCGCGCACCTGGCAGTTCGTCGGGCAGCTGCGGGGTCGTCCGCCGGGCGCCCCGAAGCGGCTGACGCGGCTTCCCGCGTATGCCACGTGGCGCACCGAGGCCGCGCCCGAGGAGGTCCGCGAGGCCGCGCTCAAGGTGCTCAAGCAGCGGCGGTTCCGCGCCCACCTCGACGGCGACGCCGTGGCGGCCGAGAAGGGCTATCTGCGCGAGACCGGCAACCTGCTCTTCCACATCGCGCTCGTCGTGATGCTCGTCGCCTTCGCCTGGGGCCAGCTCTTCAAGTCCGAGGGCAACAAGCTGATCGTCGAGGGCGACGGCTTCTCCAACACGCTGCTCCAGTACGACGACTTCAAGTCGGGCAATCTCTTCAGCAGCGACGACCTGACGCCGTTCAGCTTCGACCTGAAGAGCTTCACCGGCACCTACGAGCGGACCGGGCCCAACAAGGGCACCCCGCGCACGTACCAGGCGGAGGTCACCTACAGCGAGGGCGCGTACGGCAAGCCGAAGAAGAAGACCGTCAAGGTCAACGAGCCGCTGGAGATCGGCGACTCGAAGGTCTACCTGGTCAGCCACGGCTACGCGCCCGTCGTCACCGTCCGGGACGGCAAGGGCGAGGTCGTCTTCCACCAGCCCGTGCCGCTGCTGCCGCAGGACGGGAACGTCACCTCGGTCGGCGCGATCAAGGTGATGGACGGCTACCGGAACGCGCAGGGCCGCAGCGAGCAGCTCGGCTTCTCCGCCGTCTTCGTGCCGACGTTCGCCGGTGCCGGCAAGGGCACCATGTTCTCCCAGTTCCCCGCGCTGGACTTCCCCGTGCTCGCGCTGAACGCCTACCACGGCAGCCTCGGGGTCGACTCGGGCCTGCCGCAGAACGTGTACCAGCTCGAGACCTCCAAGATGAAGCAGTTCAAGGACGCGAAGGGCGGCATCCTCAAGGCGAGGCTGCTGCCCGGCGAGACCATGAAGCTGCCCGGCGGCGCCGGCTCGATCACCTTCGACAAGGGGATCAAGGAGTGGGCGGGCTTCCAGGTCACCCAGCAGCCCGGCAGCGACTGGGCGCTGGTGGGAGCCTTCGTCGCGATCTTCGGCCTCGCCGGATCCCTGTTCATCCAGCGCCGCCGCGTCTGGGTGCGGGCCACCACCGGTACCGACGGCGTCACCGTCGTCGAGATGGCCGGCCTCGGCCGCAGCGAGTCCGCGAAGCTCCCCGAGGAGCTCGGCGACCTCGCCGCGCTCGTGCACGAACAGGCGCCCAGCGCCCCCGAACCCGGCCCGGACACGCCCGGGTCCGATCAGGACACCCCCGACCCGCACGCCGTATCTGCCGCCGAAGGGGCTGAGAAGCAGTGACTCTCGCCACCGCCACCAACGAACATCTCGCTCACATCAGCAACGTGCTGATCTACTCCTCGATGGCCGTCTACACCCTGGCCTTCTTCGCGCACATCGCCGAGTGGCTCTTCGGCAGCCGCAGCAAGGTCGCCCGCACCGCGCAGGCGCTCACCGCCAAGGGCGAGCAGGGCGCGGGCGCCGCGACCGCCCCCGCGGTCACCGTGCAGACGGCCGGCGGCACCGCCGTGCTGGAGCGGCCGAAGGTCGTCACCCGCTCCGCGGCCGGCGCCCGCGACGTGCCCGACGGGCCCGGCGCGCACGGCGGCGACGAGCAGGGCGACCTCTACGGCCGGATCGCGGTGTCCCTCACCGTGCTCGCCTGGGCCGTCGAGGCCGCCGGTGTGCTCTCCCGAGCCCTGTCGGTGCAGCGTGCGCCGTGGGGCAACATGTACGAGTTCAACATCACCTTCTCCACGGTCGCGGTGGGCGTGTACCTCGCGCTGCTGGCCCTGAAGAAGAACGTGCGCTGGATGGGCCTCTTCCTGGTCACCTCGGTCCTGCTCGACCTCGGTCTCGCCGTCACCGTCCTGTACACGGCGAGCGACCAGCTGGTCCCGGCCCTGCACTCGTACTGGCTGTACATCCACGTCTCGACCGCGATCCTGTGCGGCGCCGTCTTCTACGTGGGCGCCGTCGGCACGCTGCTCTACCTGTTCAAGGACTCGTACGAGAACAAGCTGGCCGGCGGCGGGAAGCCCGGCCGCTTCGCGACCTCCGTGCTGGAGCGGCTGCCCGCCTCGGCCTCGCTCGACAAGTTCTCCTACCGCGTGAACGCCGCCGTCTTCCCGCTGTGGACCTTCACGATCATCGCGGGCGCCATCTGGGCGGGCGACGCCTGGGGCCGCTACTGGGGCTGGGACCCCAAGGAGACGTGGGCGTTCATCACCTGGGTCGCCTACGCCTGCTACCTGCACGCCCGTGCGACGGCCGGCTGGAAGGGCCGCAAGGCGGCGTACATCGCCCTGATCGCCTTCGCCTGCTGGCTGTTCAACTACTACGGCGTGAACATCTTCGTGAGCGGCAAGCACTCCTACGCGGGCGTCTAGCCGGCGTCGCCCGGCCGGCCGCCCCGAAGCGGCCGACCGGGCACCCTGAGCGAAGAAAACGCAGGTCAGGGGTGGTCACGCGTGCGGATCCGGCCGCCACGGGCCACGCTGGAGTCATGACCCAACCCATCGAGCGGCCACCGATCGAAGAGGGCGCCACCGAGATGCGGGGGAACGCGCGGGTCCTGCACTTCCTGCTGCGTCTTCCCCAGCCTGTGGAAAAGGTCTGGGCGGCGCTGGCCACCCCCGCGGGACTGCGCGGATGGCTGGCCGCCGCCGATCCGTTCGAGCCGCGGCTCGGCGGGGCCGTCACCCTGAGCGGGCTCGGCGCCGGACGGATCACCGCCTGGGACGTCGAGCGCATCGCGGAGTACACCGTCGAGGGGCGCGGCCGGGTCCGGTTCCATCTGGAGCACGGAGTGCCCGAGGGCACCACGGTCCGCTTCACCCATGAGACCGAGGCGGAGCGGGACCCGGAGTGGCGGGCCCGCTTCGAACGCCTGGCCCGGCAGCTCGGCGCCTAGGATCTGTCTGACATCCCGCCTGCCCGCCCTTCGGGGCGACGCCGCGAATTGTCGGACAGGCCCCAGGACCCGCCGCGTCCCGGTGCCCGGGGCGCGCCCCGCGCCGCCGCCCCTACGACGGCGGCAGGCACTCCTTCGCCGGTGGCTTCCCCTCCGGCCAGGCGATCCGCACGAAGCGGGTGCGGCTGTCCGGGGTGAGTTCCACGATCGGCACGGCCTTGTCGTACGGGTTGCCGTGGGCGTCCAGACAGATCCATCCGCTCGCCCCGTTCACCCGCAGCTGTGTGCCCTTCACCTGCGGCCACTGGAGCCCCACGTCCCGCAGCGCGGGGACCTTGCCGGTCGGTGACGCCCCGCGGATGCCGTGCACCGCGAGCCGCATGGCGTCGTAGGCGATGATCAGCTGGCCGTCGTCCAGGCCGACCTTCCCGATGGGGCCGGCCGGCTCGCGCGCGGCACTCGCCAGCAGCTCCCGGAGCACCTTGGCGTCGGCCGCACTGCCGCCGGTCCTCGCGCCGTCCTTCGGCCAGGCGTCCGGATGGGCGAGCGCCGTGTACCGCACGGTCAGCAGGGGGTCCTTGAGGGCGGCCGGGTCGAGGTCCTTGTCCCCGGCCAGGTACGAGCCCTCGTCGCCGGTGAGGACCGTGAACCGGCGGTCGACGCAGCCGCGTGCCCCCAACGCGTTGATGAACTGCCGCAGTTGGGTGTGCCGGCCGGCGAAGAGGATGGTGTCCGTGGTCTTCGGCGTGTTGCACAGGATGTTGCTGACCTGCGCGAACACATTGGCGGTGCTGCCCTCCTTGCTGCGGTCGGCGGGCGGGGTGAAGGGCTGTGCCTCGTAGCGGGAGCCCTTGAGCATCTTCTCGAAGGACCGCTGGAGGGTGCGCGTGTACGGGTCGCCGGTCCGGTCGTAGACCAGGAACGCGTCGGCGGCCGACACCTTGGCGAACGAGGCGAGGGCGCGGGCCTCGTCGGTGTTGGTGGGGGAGACGCGGGCGAGCCCCGGGAAGGGGTCCTTGCCGTCCTGCCCGTTGGCGAGGTCGTCGGCGGTGATCGAGCTGCCGATCACGGGGATGCCCCGGCGGGTCAGCTCCTGGACGGCCTTCTTGTTGTTGTCGGTGCTCAGACCGACCCCGGTCACCGCGCGCAGCCGGTCGGGGCCCTTCGTCATGCGCTCCAACTGGTCGACGGTGTGCCGCCAGTGCGCGCCGCCGGCACCGGGGTTGGCGAGCACCAGCCGGATCTTCGGCTTGAGGCCGGTCGTGTCGTGGTTGGCCTGGTACTGGGCCAGATAGGCGCCCTGGAGTTCGTGCAGCACGTCGCCGAGGTTGTCCGCGTCGGTCGCGGTGAAGGGTTCGAGCAGGGCTACGGTGACGTAACTGCCGGGGGACAGGCGGTGGTTCTCCCGGTTGATCGCCCGGATGGTCTCGGCGAACCGCGGGCGGCCGAAGGCGTACGTCGTCCACGAGACGCCGACGCACTCGTCGCTGCCCTTCGGCTGGACGACTCCCGGTGCGCAGGAGCGGTTCTCCTTGGCGGCCGTCATGCCGCCCCACACGCCGAGGCCCACGAGGGCGGCCACGAGCGTCAGCGCGACATACCGGCGGAAACGAATCTCCCAGAGGTCTTCGCGCAGCCACGTCCACACACGCGCCATCACCTGCCTCCGTTCCCGATCTCGTCGTCGTCGCCCGGGACGCGGAAGGGCCGGCCGGCCCGGGCGTCCGCCGGCCAGTCCCGCGAGGCCCGCCACAGCAGGGCGTTGCCCGCCGGCCGCAGGTTCGACAGCTGCTCCAGCTCGAAGCGCAGCCGCTCGGTCACCTTCGGGTCCGGCAGGACCAGTGGGTCGGTCAGCTGCCAGACGGCGTGCAGCAGCCGCCGCACCCGCAGATGCAGCACGGCGTCCACGCTGTCCGGGGGCCGCTGCGCCGCGTCGGTGTGGCCGAGTGCGACGGAGGCCCGGTGGTCGTGGCCGTCGAAGTCCCGGCCGTCCGGGTCGTGCGGGTGGAAGTACGGCGCGGACGCGACGAAGAGCAGCGACGACAGCCAGGCCCGGGTGTCGGTGCGCGGGAAGCTGTCGCGCAGATGAGCCACCGCGGAGTCGGCATCGCCCAGGGCGAGTTCGTGGTGCAGCCGATAGCGGGCGGCGTCCTGCGCGGGCGCCTCGCCGGTGTCCTGGTAGTGGTCGACGAGGGTGCGGTGCGCGGCCCGCCAGCGTGCGTGGTCCGGGTCGCCGTGGTGCAGCCGCAGCAGGAGCAGGGCGCGCAGGAACGGATCGCCGACGAACTGTCCGGAGGCCGTCGGCCAGCCCTCCGCGGCGAGCCGCTCCTCCAGGTCGAGGACGCCCGACGCGCCGAAGTCCTCAGGGAGTTGGGCCTCGGCGAGCACGCATGCCGAGTCGCGGTCGTGCGCCGCGGCGAGCACGGTCAGTTCGTCGAGCCGTCCGCCGGGCACCAGGTGGGCGAGGAGCTCCTGATAGGTGGGGCGGCCGTCCCGGTCCTCGTGCAGGGCGACGTCGGCGGTGAGCAACTGGCCGAGGGAGTCGGCTCCTTGGGGCAGGTTCTGGCGTGCCGAGCCGGCGAGCAGGGTGATGCCGAGGGGACTGCCGCCGGTCAGGCGGTGGGTGGCGTGCGGGAGGTGCGGGGGCACGTCCGTGGCGCCGGGTGCCGGGGACGTGCCCTGGGCGACGGTGTCGACGATGTGCAGTGTGTCGTCGGGCGTCAGCGGCGGCAGGGAGACGAGCAACGCGCGCGAGGACGGTGAGGTGCCCGGCTCCCAGCCGCTCTCCCGGGCCTCCTCGGGGAGGGTGCGGCGGCCCGCGTTGCGCAGGGCGGGGTGGGCGTAGCCGCGCAGCGCCGCGCAGAAGACGACCTGGTCGGCGATGCCCTCGGCGCGGTCGCGCAGGACCGGCTCCAGCAGGCCGAGGCCCGCCGGTTCCTGCACGTTGTCGATGAGGACGACGGGGCGCCCGCGCCGGTGCGAACGCTGCATGACGCCCGAGTAGGCGTCGTCGAGGTCGGCGAGCAGAGCCCGCACGAGATGGCGTTCGGCGTGCCGGAGCGAGTCGCCGCCCGCCCGGAAGTGCCGGGACAGCAGGATGAGGGCCAGCTTGGGGCTGCCGCCCGCGTTCGGGTAGTCCCGGTACCACGTGGCGGCCTTGCGCAGCCGGCGGTGGGCCGGGGCGACGCCCTCGGCGAACGCCTCCAGGGTCGCCTCGATGATCGGTTCCACCACCGGGCCGGTGCCGCTCATCGAGGCGACGAGCTTGGAGATGACCTTGCTCACCCAGCGTCCGGCGAAGCCCGACAGCCACGTGCCGGTCTCGTTGAGCAGCAGGATGCGTTCCGCCTCCTGCCGGATGCGCGGCACGTCGCGGTTGCTCCAGCCGCCCGCGGCCACGGCGAGCAGACCCGCCGCCAGTCTCGGAAAACCGATCCGCCCGGCGCCCGTCACCGGCTCGGCGAGCTGTTCGGCGATCGTGGTGAGCGCCTGTCCGACCGGTGACCAGGCCTCCGCCGGACGCTCGGGCGGCGGGGCGGCGAACTGGCGGTCCTCGCCGTCGATCAACGCGACGGGCGTGTGCCCGCGATAGGCGTCGCGCAGTTCCCGCAGCACGGCGCTCTTGCCGAGCCCGCGCCCGCCCGTGAACACCACGAAGGGCGGTTCGCCGGGGTGTTCGTACGGCGTCGAGCGGAGTTGGTACGGACGCAGACCGACGAGCCGGGACGCGAGTCCGGGCGGATCGGTGTCGAACAGCGCTCCCCGGCCGTGCAGCCCTGTGTGCACCGCATCTCCCCCTGGCGCGGTCCGGTCCGATGTGCTGCTGTGAGGTGTATCAATACCCGTGTAAAAAGGGGGAGTTGGTTCGGGATAGGGCGCACGGTGTCCGTTGGGTTACGAAAAGTGTCCGCCGGTCAGCCGACTGTGATCGAGTTCAGCTTCTCGCGCAGGTAGACATGCGAGTCGACGGGCTCGTACACGACACGGCCCACGGGCGCGGGGACGGACTCGACGAGCGTCCCCGGCGTGCACTCGCCGAAGTAGACCAGCGACATCAGCTCCTCCGCCGGTGCGTCCGAGGGCGGCGGCAGCACCCGGTGGCGCCCCGAACGCCACCGATCGCCCGTCCAACGGGCCATCAGATCACCGATGTTGATGGTGAACGCCGCCGGCTCGAAGGGCGCGTCCTGCCAGCCTCCCTCGTCCGTGTGCACCTGGAGACCGCCCCGGCCCGCCTGCCGGTCGAGGATCGTGACCGTGCCGAAGTCGGTGTGCGGGCCGATGCGGAACTGGCCCGGCTCGGGCTCACCGAGCACCTCCGTCCCCGGATACCAGTTGATGTTGAAGCCGTACGTCGGGTGCTCCATGTGCCGGGTGAAGAAGTCCGGTGCCAGCCCCAGGGCCTCACCGAGCAGGACGAGCAGCCGGTTCTCCAGCTCGCCCATCCTTGCCAGGTACTCCTCGCACAGCTCCCGCAGCTCCGGGACCTCGGCCGGCCAGACGTTCGGCGCGTACCACTCGGCGTTGACCTCGGGGTCCTCGAAGGGCTCGTGCGTGGCGAAGGTCAGCGACTCCTTGAGGTCGGGCGGTGTCTCGGTGCCCTCCGCGTAGGCGTTGGCCTCGGCGCCCGGGCCGAGCCAGCCGCGCCCCCCGACCCGGGCGGCGTACGGCTGCTTCGCGGCGGCGGGCAGGGTGAAGAAGGCGCGGGCGGCGGCGCGGATGCGGGCGCGCAGCGCCGGGTCGACGCCGTGCCCGGTGACGAGCAGGAAGCCCGCCGTGCGGAGGGCGTCGTCGACGGTGCGGGCGGTGGCGGCGCGGGCGTCCGAGTCTCCGGAGAGCCAGGGGCGCAGGTCGATGGTGGGGATGCGCGGGCCGGCCGGGGCCTTCGGGTCAGTCACCGATGTCCTCGTTCCACAGTGCGGGGTCGTCCTCGATGAAGGCGCGCATCAGCGCGGCGCACTCCGGGTCGTCCAGCACGACGATCTCCACACCGTGCCGGGCGAGCCAGTCGTGGCCGCCGTGGAAGGTCTCCGCCTCGCCGACGACGACCCGGGAGATGCCGAACTGCCGGACCAGGCCGCTGCAGTACCAGCACGGCGAGAGCGTGGTCACCATGGTCGTCCCGCGGTAGGACCGCTGCCGTCCCGCGGCCCGGAAGGCGGCCGTCTCGGCGTGCGCCGAGGGGTCGCCGTCCTGGACCCGGCGATTGTGGCCGCGGCCCAGCAGGGTGCCGTCCGCGCCGTACAGCGCCGCCCCGATGGGGATGCCGCCCTCGGCGAGCCCGGAGCGGGCCTCCGCGAGGGCGACGGCGAGCCACGCGCGCGCCCGTGCCTGATCGATGCGCTCCATGCCCCCACTCTCCTGTGGCCGGAACGCCGGGGCAACGACGCCGCGCGCCGCCGGTCGCGCCGCGCCGTGGTCGTGCAGCGCCGCCGGTCGCGGACCGCCCTCAGTCGCGGTCGAGGCGGGTGATGCCGGCCGTGGTCTTCTGGCCGACCTCGACCGCGGGCTCCACACCCTCCGGGAGGTAGATGTCGACGCGCGAGCCGAAGCGGATCAGGCCGATCCGCTCGCCCTGCTCCACCTTGGTGCCCTCGGGGACGTAGGGGACGATGCGGCGGGCCACCGTGCCGGCGATCTGGATCATCTCGATGTCACCGAGCTCGGTGTCGAAGTGCCAGACGACGCGTTCGTTGTTCTCGCTCTCCTTGTTGAACGCCGGAACGAACCCGCCGGGGACGTGCTCGACCGACGTCACCGTGCCGGACAGCGGCGCGCGGTTGACGTGGACGTTGAGCGGGCTCATGAAGATCGCGACGCGGGTGCGCCCGTCCTTCCACGGCATGATGCTCTGCACCACACCGTCGGCGGGCGAGATGACGCGGCCCTGGGTGATCTCGCGCTCGGGGTCGCGGAAGAACCACAGCATGCCGGCCGCGAGCGCGGTGGCGGGCACGGCCACGGCCTTGGCGGCGCCGGAGCGGCGCGCGCGGACGAGACTGAGCGCCGCGGTGGCCACGGTCGGGGCGAGCCACGGCGATGCTCCGCGCGCCAGACGCATCGGACGGGCACCGGCAGGAACGGACACGAGAACTCCTGAGCATGAGGTTCGGACGGGGTTTCCATGCTGCCGTGTTCCCCGTGGGCCGAGGCTCCACCTGCACGACGGTGTCGGGCCCTCCCGGAGGCCGACTGCGCGGGAGCCTCCTCGTCCCCGGGGTGGACGGCGGCGGAAGCAGCCTTCCACCTGGGGGAGTACGGCGCGAACCCGCCCGGCCGTCCGACAGCCGGGCGGGCCGCGGTCAGCGGTCGCGGGACCGCGCGTACTGCCGGGCCAACGCGTGGAAGGACTCCTTCGGTTCCCAGTGCCAGCCGGACTCCGGGTCGCCCGGACGGTTCTCGATCGGTTTGACGAGGCCGTAGCTCGCCATGTCGAGGTCGTGGCGCGGGTCGTGCGGGCGGTGCGGGGCGTCCGGGGAGACGAAGGTGTACGCCATCGCCGAGTACAGCCCCATCGACTCGAACACCGCCAGTACGTCCGTCAGGTATGCGGCCTGGGCGCGTTCGCTGCGTACCAGGCCCTTCCGCACCTCGGGCGGCTCCTTCGTGCGGTCGACGACGTCCCAGCCCATGCCGCCCAGTTCCGGCGCGCCCCGGAAGGTGCAGCAGCCGAACTCCATGACGGCGACGGGCTTGCCGAAGCGGCGGTAGCGGGCCAGATCGCGGACGTACTGGTCGCGCCGCCCGAAGTGGCCGTAGTAGTCGAGCCCGACGAGGTCGAACTGCCGCCAGTCCACGTCCTCGTCCTGCGCGGCGGCGTAGGTGAGCCGTCCGCCGAAGACGGACCGGCCGGTCGACGCGGCCCGCGCCGTGAACCGGCGCAGTTCCCGTGCCGTGCGTACGGGGTCGTAGTTGCCCTTGAGCAGGTTCTCCACCCGCTCCAGGATGTTCGCGCCGGGCACGATCCCGGGGACGTACAGCAGGAACTCGCAGCCCACGCTGAGGTGCACCCGGGCGCCCTGCCGGCGCAGCCGCTCGGCGAAGGCGCCGGTCTCCGCGAGGTGGTCGAGGATGTCCCGCTCGGGCACGTCCCCGAGGGTCGGTTCGAGCCAGACGCCGAGCCCGCGCTCCGCCGCCTCGCCCGCGGTGGCGGTGAGACGCTCGACGCCGTCCCCGGTCACCTTGACGGAGTCGGCGTGCAAGTCGTGGGCGACGGCCCGCAGATCCGCGCGCATCCGCCGGGCACTCCACCCGGTCGCCGGTGTCTCGCCCTCCCCGACCTCGTACACCACTCCCCGGTACGACAGCCCGCGCCCCCGCCGGCCCGCTGCCGCGGCCGGGGCCGCCGCGGCTGCCCGGGCCTGTCCCGCGGCCCCCGCCGACAGCGCCACCGCGCCCCCGGCCCCCGCGGCCAGCCCCAGGAACCGTGCCCTGTTGATCCCCCGCGTTCCCATCGCGCCTCCCGATGCCCTTGGTCGTGCACCCAGTCTGGGAACCGTCCGGGGCGCCCGTCGTCGGCCGATCGTCTACGGAGGCGGTCCGAAGGGATGAGGTGTGACCGAGCGCTGCCCGTCGACGGAGGGCGGATCGATCTCCGGAGTCGGCCGGACCGCCCGGCCGGCGCCGAGGCGCCACCGGTCAGGGCAGCGCGGAGGCCCCGGACCGGAGGCCCGGGGCGGGTACCACCGTGCGCATCGGACGCTTGTCAGCTCGGACTCTGGGTCCGGCGGCGGCGCACGACGAGGAGTGCGCCCGCACCCGTGAGCACCGCCGCTGCCGCCGCGCCCGCGATCGGCAGGGTCGAGGAGCCGGTCTCTGCCAGGTTGCCGCCGTTCGTCGTCGCCCCGTCGCCACCGGTCGACGACGATCCGCCCGTCGACGACGACCCGCCGGTCGAACCGTCCGAGCCATTGGTCGAGCTGCCGGTCGAGCCATTGGTCGAGCTGCCGGTCGAGCCGGTGGAGCCGTTGGTCGACCCGCCCGTCGAACCGCCCGTCGAGTCCCCACCCGTGACGTCCAGCGTGATGTCGGCCTTGTCGTTGGCCTTGTTGGGGTCGAACGGTCGCGGCTCGGTGCTCAGCGCCACCGAACCCTTGGCGCCCGCCACCCGCTTGTCGATCTTCAGCTCGAAGGTGTAGGTCTCCCCGCTGCCCTCGTACAGGGACCGCATGCCGCAGGAGTACCGCTTGCCCTCGACCCGGCAGAACTGGCCGCGCTTGACGACCGACGTTCCGGCGGGAGGCGTGACTTTGACACTGACGGACCGATCGCCCGGCCTGGGCTGCCACCAGGCGGGCCCGGCGTTGGTGAACGTCACCTTCATCGTCACCGTGTCACCGACGCTCCCCTTCAACGCGGCGCCCGTCACCTGGTAGTCGGCCGTGTTGACGGCGGTCACGGGCACATCGACGACTCGTGCGGACCCCGCGCCCCCGGCCGGTCCCCCGATCAGTTTCACCGCCGGTGCGGTTCCCTGCACCGGCGGATAGCCGTTCTCGTCGACCCCGGGATCGGCGTCCCCGACCCGCAGGAGCAGCCCGTCGTTGAGCGCGCGGTCCAGCACCTTGACGCGGAGAGGCTTCTCCAGCGTGTAGACGGCGCCCGGCGCCACCGCCTGGTCGAACGCGCACGCCGCGATCCATCTCTCGGGCATCTCGTCGTAGGACCGAACATGCTGTACCCGGCAGTTGGAGGGAACCTCCGCGAAGTCGAGTCCCCGGGTGACGCCGTAGGAGACCCACACCTTCTCCGCCGCCACGGTGCCCTTGTTCGCCACGGTGACCGGCACATCGAAGACGCTCCCCGGTTTCACCCCGCCGATCGGCTTGACGCCTCCGACGACCAATTCGGGTGCGCTCTCATCGCCGAAGGCGGCGGGAGCCGCGGCCAGCATGATCAGGCCGGCAGCGCCGAGGGCGGCGACTGCGGCACCGGAGGTGCGACGGTTGCGTGGGGGCATCGGCATGGAGGGAACCTCTGTCGGGACGCGGGCGAACGAACGGTGTCTTCCAGGTGAACAGCCCTGCGATCGCTAGACTTCTGCCGGTCCCGAACGGTTGCACGCCCGGTGCCTTCTTCGCCTCGCGATGCTCGCCTCCGTTCGGTCCTCTCCGGGGCTCTCGAACCCGTGCGGTCGCCGCGTCGCCGGCAACGGACCCGGGCCGGTCCGATGCCGCTCACTCCGCCGGACCGGACGCGCCGTCGGCGCGGCGCTCAGTCGGCCACCGTCAGGAGCAGCTTCCCGGTGCTGGTCCGGGACCCCATCAGCCGGTGCGCCTCCGGCGCGTCCTTCAGCGGGAACTCCGCCGTCACCGGCAGGGACACCGTGCCGTCGACGACCGTACGGAAGGCCTTCTGGGCGATCTCGCGGAGTGCGGCGGGGGCCGTCCGGGCCAGGCCGAGGATGGAGAAGCCCGCGACGGACAGGCCGGTGGGGTAGAGCTCGGGCTGGCCCACCGTCCAGGGTTCCGCGCCGCCGGCGTTCCCGTAGGAGACCAGGCGGCCGAAGGGGGCGAGGGAGGCGAGGCTGCCGCGCAGGGTGTCGCCGCCGACCGGGTCCAGGGCCAGGTCGACGCCGCGGCCGTCGGTCGCCGCGCGGACCTCGTCGGTGAAGGAGCCCACGAAGACCTCGTCGTAGCCCTGCTCGGCGGCGTACTCCGCCTTCGCGGCGGCCGACACCACGCCGTACACCGTCCCGGCGCCCGCCGCCTTCGCCAACTGCCCCAGGACGGTGCCGACACCGCCCGCCGCGCCCTGCACGAGCACGGTCTCGCCGGGCTGCAGTCGGCCGACGGTGTGCAGCAGGGCGTAGGCGGTCGGCAGGACCGTGGGGAGCGTGGCGCCGGTGCGCAGGTCGACCCCGGCCGGGAGCGGGAACACGGTCACCGCGTCGGCCACGGTCACGTCCGCGTACGCGCCGCCCTCCGTCAGCGCGGCGACCTCCTGGCCGACGGTCAGTCCCTCGACGCCGGCCCCGACCGCTCTGATCCGGCCCGACACCTCCAGTCCGGGCACGAACGGGAGCCCCGGCACCCGGTAGCCCTCGGACCTCGCCTTCAGGTCGGCGAAGTTCACGCCGGTGTACGCGACGTCGATGCTCACCTGCCCGGGTCCCGGCTCCGGGACCTGCGTCTCCACGACCCGAAGGACCTCGGGACCGCCGTACTCCTCGAACTCGACCGCGCGCATGGCACACCCCTCCGCCAGTGTTCAACGAAAAGCGAACACTCGGGAGTGTATGGTTTTCATCGAACACTCTGCAAGGGGCGACGAGAGGAGCACGGCGTGGCGCAGCGGACCGGCACCAGTCATCGGGCCGCGCCCGAGCACACCCACCCGGGCCAGGTCTCCGTGCAGACCGCCCTGGCCGCCCTCGCCGACCCCGTACGCATCACGCTGGTACGGGAGTTGGCCGATTCCCCGGAGTGGAGCCGCAGTTGCGGCAGCTTCGACGTGCCCGTCGGCAAGGCGGCCCTCAGTCATCACTTCGCGGTGCTGCGCGGCGCGGGACTCGTGGAGCAGCGCGACGAGGGACCCAAGCGCGTCAACCGGCTGCGCCGCGACGAGTTCGACACCCGCTTCCCCGGCCTCCTCGCGCTCGTGCTGCGGGACGCTCAGGACGGCTGAGGCGCACCGGGGTGCTGCCCTTGTCCGGGCGGCGGGCCCGTGACGACGGTCGGCGGGAGCGTCGCGCCGACGGGTTCGGCCGGTTCCAGGACCGCGTAGTCCGCGAAATGGCGCCGGTAGCGCGTGTGCCGGGTGTCCTGGGTGTGCAGGCGCTGCCACTCCTCGACCTCGGCCGGGTGCGGGCGTGGGCCGGACCCCGCGCCGCAGTCGGCCTCGTCCCCCGAGACGCAGCGCGCCTCGTACTCGGGCTCCGCCGTCGCGTCCTGCACGATCACGTACGGCACGTACCGGAAGACGCGGCGCCTGGCCGTGGCCTGCGCGGAACGGGCGTTGGCCGCCCGCACGCCCGCGCCGAGCCGCTCCTCCGGCGTCGCCGGCCGGATCAGCGCCGGGTCCGCCTCCCACTCCCGGCCGCCACCGACGGGCCGCAGCATCGCGTACGGGCCCGCCTGGCCGCGGTATTCGCCCACCCTGCCCGTCCGCGGGTCGTGGACGATCGTTCCCGGTTCCCACTGCTTCGTCTGCCCGGCCATGTTCGCTCCGCACCGATCGGTCACCCTGTGTGTATCGAGCGTCGCGGAGGGGAACGGTCGGTATCAATGCCGGACGCGTGACAGTGGCCCACTGTCACGGAGGGGGACGCCGTGAGCCGACGCAATGCGGAGGGAGGGGCGGCGGCCAGCACCGCCGCCGTGTTCGGCGAGGTGCTGAAGCACTTCCGCGAGGCCGCGCTCCTCACCCAGGAAGGCCTCGCGCGCGAGATCCCCTGCGACCGGTCCCACGTGGCCCGCGTCGAAGCGGGGACGCGGGTACCGCAGGACACGTTCGCCAAGCGGTGCGACGAACTGCTGGGATCAGGCGGGGTGTTGACGCGGCTGTGGGGCCGTATCGACTGGTATCCGCAGGTGGAGCATCCGGACTGGTTCCGGCGCCGGGCGGAGATGGATGCTGTGGCAGTCGCCCTGCGTGCCTATCAAGAGCGTGTCATTCCAGGCCTGTTGCAGACCGAGGACTACGTACGGGCTCTGTACGGCCGCCGCCTTGCGAGCGCGGAGGAAGTGGAGGAGCGGGTGCGGGCACGGCTCAGCCGACAACAGCGCTTCCTGGACACCGACGGCCCCTACTACGCCGTCGTGCTGGACGAGAGCTGCCTGCGCAACGTGGTGGGAAACGCGGCGGTCATGCGGGACCAGTGCGCGCACCTGCTGCGCGTCGGCGGTCACCCGAACATTCACATCCAGGTCGCCCCGGCGGGCCTCGGCGGAGTCGTGCGTCCCAACGCCTCGATGTCGCTGATCAGGCTGCCCGACGGGCACGAGTGGGTTTACTCGGAATCCCTGGACCGCGGCCATTTCAGCGACGATCCGGCCGTCTGTACGCGCCACGGCCAGACCTATGATGTGCTCAGGGCGGACACTCCGTCAGCTCGCGAGTCCGCCGCTCTGATCGGCGACGCGATGGAGGGGTACGAGTGCCATGGGCAGTCACGAGCCGCACGCGGAGACCTGGATCAAGAGCAGCTACAGCGGCGACAACGGTGGCGACTGCGTCGAAGTGGCCCCCGATACCCCCGGTCTCGTCCCCGTCCGTGACAGCAAGACCCCTGACGGACCGGTCCTGTTGATCACCCGGACCGCGTGGGCGGCGTTCACCGCGGCGCTGCGCTGACCGACCGCCAGATCCGTTCCGGGAGGACCCGCGCCGCCTCGTCGAGGTCGACGTCGTCGATGCCCGACAGCCAGCGGCGGGCGACGGCGACGACGGGCCCGAGGACCAGTGATTCGACGAGGGCCGCCGGGAGTGCGGCGACCTCGCCGGACGCGATGTGGCTGCTCATCCACGCGGCGAAGGGGGACAGCCGGGCCTCCTGCGCGTCCCGCAGTTCCTTGCCCTGGGCGAAGCTCTGCCGGTCGGCGGCCGAGGAGTGCAGGAGCAGGGCCGCGTCCCGGTGTTCCCGGACGAACGACAGATAGGACCGCACGAGGGCGTCGATGCCCGAGCGGGCGGTGTCGGCGCCGCGCAGGGCCGTGACCATGGCGTCCAGCAGCCGGCCCAGCCAGCGCTGGGCGAGGGCGGCACGCAGGCCGTCCAGGCTGCCGAAGTGGTGGTAGAGGCTGCCGAGGCTGACACCGCTCTCCCGGGTGACCGCGCCGACCGTGAGGCCCTGCTCGCCCGCGGCGGCGTAGACGCGCAGTGCGGCATCCAGGAGCAGGTCGGCCGTGACCTCGCCGCGATGCTGCTTGGGGGTCATCGGATGGCCGTCCTCGTACTGGTGCGGTTCCTGCTGTGCGGTTCCTGGTCATTTCTAGAGCAAGTTTCTAGAAACTGCTTCCAATTCTACTGTCCAGTCGCCCAGACTCGACCTTGACGACGGCGCGTCCGCCCGTCGGTGGGGGGAACGGGCGGACCGCCGCCGCTCTCTCGGCGCCGGAGCACAGGGGGAGAGGGGCACGCGGCAGTCAGCCCCCGGCCCGCGCGGCACCGCTGTCGAAGCCACGGCGGCGACCGGCGCCGGGCCCCGACGAGGACTCATCGACGCCCCCGATGGGGCCATCGGCAGGACGCCCCACTGGCCCGTGGCCCCACCCCGGCACCCGCTCCTACCTTCGTGTCCATGACCTCCAGGAGCACACTCGAGACCAAGGGCACCGCCCAGCTCACCGCCGCCATGATGCTCTCCGGGACCCTCGGCGTCTTCGTCGTGGAGTCCGGAGCCTCCCCCTTCAACGTGGTCTTCTTCCGTGTGCTCTTCGGGGCGCTCGCCCTCGGCGGCTACGCCCTCGCCCGCGGCTACTTCCGCGGCCACGGCTTCACCCCGCGCACCCTCGGACTCGCCGCACTCGGCGGGGTGTTCATCGTCTTCAACTGGGTCCTGCTCTTCCAGTCGTACGAGAACACCTCGATCTCCGTCGCCACGGTCGTGTACCACACCCAGCCGTTCTACGTGGTCCTGCTGGGCGCCCTGCTCTTCCGCGAGCGGCTCACCGCCTCGAAGATCGGCTGGGTGGCGGTCGCCTTCGCGGGACTCGTCCTCGTCTCGGGCGTCACCCCCGCCGACTTCACCAGCGGCGGCACCTACCTCCTCGGCGTCGGCCAGGCCCTCCTCGCCGCGCTGCTGTACGGCCTGTCCACACTGGTCACCAAGCGCATCACGGGCGTCCGCCCGCACCTCATCGCCCTCGTCCAGGTCCTCGTCGGCATCCCGCTGCTGCTGCCCTTCGCCGACTTCGGCGCCATGCGGGGCACCGGCGCGGACTGGGGCTGGCTGGTCGGCCTCGGCATCATCCACACCGGCCTGATGTACGTGCTGATGTACGCGGCGTACGCCAAGCTCCCCACCGCGAAGATCGCCGTGCTGGCCTTCACGTACCCGGCCGTCGCCATGGTCATGGACTGGGTGGTCTACGGGCACCACATCGGGCTGGTGCAGGCTCTCGGTGTCCCGCTGATCGTGACCGCGAGCCTGCGGGTCACCCTTCCTCGGACACGAGCCGCCGCGCCTGCTTCACGAACAGCCGCACATGACCGGGAAGCCGCTTCCCGGCCCGCCACGCCAGTTGCGTCCGAAGCGTGAACGGCGCCTCCCACGGCAACCGCACCAGCGTTCCCTCCGCGAGTTCCGCGGCGACCGTCACCTCGGGCAGCAAGGCGATCCCGAGGCCGGCCGCCGCGGCTCGCTTGGTCGCCTCGATCGTGCCGAACTCCGTGAAGGACACCCCGGAGCCCGCCGGTTCGAGGGAGTTGAGCTCCCGCTCGAACAGGTCCCGGTAGGCGCAGCCCGGTTCGGTCGCCAGCAGCGACTGCCCGACGAGATCCGCGGTCCGCGCGGCCGGCACTCCCGCGAGGGCGTGGCCCGGCGCCGCCACCAGCGCCAGCGGCTCCACCGCCAGCACCGCGACGTCCAGCCCCGCGTGCCGGGTCTCCTCCTCCATCAGGAAGCCCACGTCGTACGCGCCCTGCCGCAACGCCTGACGGGTCTCGTCCCCGATCGTCGTGCGCAGCGACAGCCGCACCCCCGGGTAGCGGTGGTGGAACAGCTCCAGCAGCGGCAGCAGCCGGTACGAGGTCAGCGACTCCATGGTGCCGACGGTCAGCGCACCGGAGGGCTCCTCGGCGCCCACGACCGCGGCCCGGGCCTCCTCGGTCAGCTCGATGATCTGCCGGGCGTAGGGCAGCAGCCGCTCACCGGACTCCGTCAGCCGGATACGGCTGCCCAGCCGGTCGAACAGCTCCGTGCCCAGCGAGGACTCGAGCGCACGGATCTGACCGGTCACGCTGGACTGGGCGTACTTCAGCTCGGCGGCCGCCTGCGTGAAGCTCAGTACCGTCGCGACCTTCTCGAAGGTGACCAGCAGCCGCAGTTCCATCAGCTGTCCTTCGGTTCCTCGCCGTGCTCACGGCGGCGCAGCTCCTCCTCGCGGCGCCGCAGGTCCGCCTCCCAGTCCTTCAGGAGTGCCTCGTCCTTGGCGTTCTCCGTCTTCAGGGACTTGAGGAACTCGGGGTTGTCGTCCGGGGCGACGTACTGGGTGCGGGCGTTGCGGTGCCACTCCGACGGGGTGGAACCGCCCGCCGGGGCCCGGCGGGTCCTGCCGGCCACCAACCAGGCGACGGGACCGACCAGCACCTCGCCGAAGAGCAGGATGATGATCACCCACACCACCTTCGGCAGGCCACGGACCTCTTCCTCCGGCGTGTTCAGACAGTCGATGAACGCGTAGATCCACAGTGCCAGGACCAGAAGGAACGGCAGATACCTGACCATGCCCGAACGAACCCCCAGTGAGCAGTTGCGGGGCGGCACAGGGGCCCCGGTGACGGGCACAGGGTAGCCGGTGGCCGATACTTGGACACATGGCTTACGACGATCTTCGCTCCCTGCTCCGGGCGCTGGAGCGCGAGGGCGACCTCAAGCGCATCAAGGCCGAGGTCGACCCGTATCTGGAGGTCGGGGAGATCGTCGACCGGGTGCAGAAGTCCGGCGGGCCCGCGCTGCTCTTCGAGAACGTGCGCGGCTCCGCGATGCCCCTCGCGATGAACGTCTTCGGGACCGACCGGCGGCTGCTGAAGGCCCTCGGGCTGAAGTCGTACGGCGAGATCTCCGACAAGATCGGCGGACTGCTCAGGCCCGAACTGCCGCACGGCTTCGTCGGGGTGCGCGAGGCCTTCGGGAAACTCGGCGCGATGACCCACGTGCCGCCGAAGAAGGTCAAGGACGCTCCGGTGCAGGAGGTGGTGCTGCGCGGCGACGACGTCGACCTCGACACCCTTCCGGCCCTGTTCACCTGGCCGCAGGACGGCGGCTCGTTCTTCAACCTGGGGCTCACGCACACCAAGGACCCGGAGAGCGGCATCCGCAATCTCGGGCTGTACCGGCTCCAGCGCCACGACAAGCGCACCATCGGCATGCACTGGCAGATCCACAAGGACAGCCGGAACCACTACCAGGTCGCGGCCCGCCGCGGCGAGCGGCTGCCGGTCGCGATCGCCTTCGGGTGCCCGCCGGCCGTGACGTACGCCTCGACCGCCCCGCTGCCCGGTGACATCGACGAGTACCTCTTCGCCGGGTTCATCCAGGGCAAGCGGATCGAGATGGTCGACTGCAAGACCGTGCCGCTCCAGGTCCCGGCGCAGGCCGAGGTCGTCCTGGAGGGGTGGCTGGAGCCGGGCGAGATGCTCCCGGAGGGGCCGTTCGGCGACCACACCGGGTTCTACACCCCGCAGGAGCCCTTCCCGGCCCTCACCATCGACTGCGTCACCATGCGCAAGCGGCCGCTGCTCCAGTCGATCGTGGTCGGCCGTCCGCCCACCGAGGACGGGCCGCTCGGTCGGGCGACGGAGCGGTTCTTCCTGCCCCTGCTGAAGATCATCGTGCCGGACATCGTGGACTACCACCTGCCCGAGGCGGGCGGCTTCCACAACTGCGCGATCGTCTCGATCGACAAGAAGTACCCCAAACACGCCCAGAAGGTGATGCACGCCGTCTGGGGCGCCCACATGATGTCCCTCACCAAACTCATCGTGGTCGTCGACGCGGACTGTGACGTGCACGATCTGCACGAGGTCGCCTGGCGGGCGCTGGGCAACACGGACTACGCCCGCGACCTCAGCGTCGTCGAAGGCCCGGTCGACCATCTCGACCACGCCTCCTACCAGCAGTTCTGGGGCGGCAAGGCGGGCATCGACGCGACGAAGAAGTGGCCCGAGGAGGGCTACACCCGGGACGGCGGCTGGCCCGAGATGGTCCTCTCCGACCCGGAGACGGCGGCGAAGGTCGACCGCCGCTGGAAGGAGTACGGCCTGTGAGTTCAGCTTCCGCGGCGATCCCGCAGCCGGGCCGCACCAAGGCGTTCCTGCGCCTCGTGATGATCGAGCACTCGGTGTTCGCGCTGCCCTTCGCGTACATCGCCGCCCTCACCGCGATGTTCCAGTGGGACAAGAACATCCACTGGGGCCGGCTGCTGCTGGTCACCGTCTGCATGGTGGGTCTGCGGACCTTCGCGATGGCGGTCAACCGGATCATCGACCGGGAGATCGACGCCCGCAACCCGCGCACCGCCCACCGCGAGCTCGTCACCGGCGCGATGTCGGTCAAGCACGCCTGGACGGGCGCCCTCATCGCCGTCGTGATCTTCCTGGGCTCGGCGGCGTTGCTCAACCCGCTCTGTCTCGCCCTCGCCCCCGTCGCGGTGATCCCGATGGTGGTCTACCCCTACGGCAAGCGGTTCACGAACTTCCCGCAGGCCATCCTCGGCCTCGCCCAGGCCATGGGCCCGGTCGGCGGCTGGCTCGCGATCACCGGCGAATGGTCCTGGGAGGCCGTCGTCCTCGGTCTCGCCGTCGGTATCTGGATCGGCGGTTTCGACCTGATCTACGCGTGCCAGGACGTCGAGACCGACCGCGAGATCGGCGTCATGTCGGTACCGGCGCGCTTCGGCATCCCGGCCGCGATCTGGGGCGCGCGCGGCTGCCACGCCGTCACCACGGGCCTGTTCGTCTGGTACGCCGTCGCCACCGGCGCCGGCGCGTTCTTCTGGCTCGGCCTGGTGATCGTGGCGGGCGCTTTCCTCTACGAGCACTCCATCGTCAAGCCGCACGACCTGTCCCGCCTGAACCGCGCGTTCTTCAGCGTCAACGGATTCATCGGCATCGCCCTGTTCGTCTGCGCCCTGCTCGATCTGCTGGTGCGCGGGCTCACGGTCTGAAACCGGGCAGTGGCCGGATAGGCTCGACATCATGAAGCCAGGACAGACGCAGCGCCGGCCTTGGATCGTGGGGGTGTCGGGCGCCTCCGGTACGCCGTACGCCGCCGCGGTGCTGCGTGCGCTCCTGGCGGCCGGGGAGAGCGTCGACCTGGTCGTCAGCAGGGCCTCGCGGCTCACACTGCTGGACGAGACCGGCCTGCCCTTCCGGGACGCCCACTGGCGGGACGACCTGCGCGAGTGGCTGGCCCGGGGCGCCGACGGCAAGCCCGGCACCTTCGACGTGAGCGTCGACGGCGTACGCCACTGGAGCGCGGGGGACCTCGCGGCGGGCCCCTCGTCGGGCTCGTACCCGGCGAAGGGCATGCTCATCGTGCCCGCCTCGACCGCCTGTGTGGCGGGGGTCGCCCTCGGCCTCTCCAAGGACCTGCTGCAACGCGCCGCGAGCGTCACGCTCAAGGAGTCGCGCAAGCTGGTCGTCGCCGTCCGGGAGACCCCGCTGAACGGCCAGATGCTGCGGCACCTGGTCTCCCTGGACGACGCGGGCGCCACCGTGCTGCCGGCCTCACCGGCCTTCTACGCGGGGGCCACGCACATCCAGGACCTGGTGGACTTCGTGGCCGGCCGGGTCCTCGACGCGGCGGGCGTGGAACACGACCTGTACCGCCGGTGGGAGGGCGAACTCGGCGGCGGCTCCCGCGGCGGCGCCACCTGAGACGGCCGCACCACCCACGCGGCAGGCGCAGGCACCTCGCTTCGGACGGTACGGCTCGGTCGGATCAGCACGGACAGCGCGGCACGGACGGTTCGCACCAGGCGGTTCGTCCAGCACAGACGGATCAGCACAGACGGATCAGTACAGGCAGTTCAGTACAGGCAATTCAGTACAGGCAGTTCGATTCAGGACTTTTCAGAACTCTTCAGCGGAAGGCTATCGATCGCATGGACGCGGTGGACAGGCAGCTCATCCAGGCCCTGAGGGAGAACGGCCGGGCCTCCTACGCGGAGCTGGGGCGCCTCGTCGGTCTGTCGGGACCCAGCGTCACCGACCGCATCAACCGGCTGGAGGCGGCCGGTGTCATCACCGGTTACCGCGCGACGGTCGACTCGGCCTCGCTCGGCCTCGGCGTCACCGCCCTGATCGGCATCTCGCTCTCCGACGCCGCCGACCACGAGGACGTGGCCCGCCGGCTGCGGGACCTCGGCGAGATCGAGGACTGCTGGTTCATCGCGGGCGACGACTCCTTCATGCTCAAGGTGCGGTCGAGCGACGTGGACGGCCTGGAGAAGACCATCCGGCGCCTGTCGGGCACCAAGGGAGTCTCCCGCACCCGTACGACCATCGTCCTCTCCACCAAGTGGGAGAACCGGGTGGGCGAGCTGCCCGAGGAGGAGTAGGGCGCGAAGCACCTGATGGGGGCCGATCCCGCCGCGAAGTCGGGGGAGTACGGTTGTCACGGTTCGTCACGAGGAGAGGTAAGAGCATGGACGTCGGGCTCAAGCGCGAGCTGGAGGACAAGGTCCGGGCCGGTGAGCGGCTGACCCGCGAGGACGGCATCGCGCTGTACGAGTCGGACGATCTGGCCTGGCTCGGCGGGCTCGCCCACGAGGTGCGCACCCGCAAGAACGGCGACGTGGTCCACTTCAACGTCAACCGTCACCTCAACATGACGAACGTGTGCACCGCGTCCTGCGCGTACTGCTCGTTCCAGCGCAAGCCGGGCGAGAAGGACGCGTACACGATGCGCATCGAGGAAGCCGTCCGCCTCGCCAAGGCGATGGAGAGCGAGAACCTCACCGAGCTGCACATCGTCAACGGGCTGCACCCGAACCTGCCCTGGCGCTACTACCCGCGGTCGCTCAGCGAGCTGAAGAAGGCCCTGCCCGACGTCTCGCTGAAGGCCTTCACCGCCACGGAGATCCACCACTTCGAGACGATCTCCGGGCTGTCCGCCTCGGAGATCCTCGACGAGCTGATCGACGCCGGTCTGGAGTCCCTCACCGGCGGCGGCGCCGAGATCTTCGACTGGGAGGTCCGGCAGCACATCGTCGACCACCGCACCCACTGGGAGGACTGGTCGCGCATCCACCGGCTCGCGCACGAGAAGGGTCTGAAGACCCCGTGCACGATGCTGTACGGGCACATCGAGGAGCCCCGCCACCGCGTCGACCACGTGCTGCGCCTGCGTGAGCTCCAGGACGAGACGGGCGGCTTCCAGGTCTTCATCCCGCTGCGCTACCAGCACGACTTCGTCGACATGAAGGACGGCAAGGTCCGCAACCGTCTCCAGGCGCGCACCCAGATGGCGACCGGGGTCGAGGCGCTGAAGACCTTCGCCGTGTCCCGTCTCCTCTTCGACAACGTGCCGCACGTCAAGGTGTTCTGGGTGATGCACGGCGTGCAGACCGCCCAGCTCGCCCTCCAGCACGGCGCCGACGACATGGACGGCTCGGTCGTCGAGTACAAGATCACGCACGACGCGGACAACTACGGCACGCCGAACAAGCTGACCCGTGAGGACCTCCTCGACCTGATCCGCGACGCGGGCTTCCGCCCGGTGGAGCGGAACACCCGGTACGAGATCATCCGCGAGTACGACGGTCCCGACCCGGCGCGCCGGGAGTCGCCCCAGCCGATGCGGGTGTGACACGCACGTGGCACTGAGCTTCGAACTGGATCCCGCGACGACCCCCGCCCTGCGGGACGAACTGCTGGACCTGTGGGTGGACGTCACGAACGCCGGCGGCTCCGTCGGCTTCGTGCCGCCCGTCGCCCGGGACGACATACGGCCCGAACTCCTGAAGCACCTCGTCGCCATGGTGGAGGGCCGCACCCGGCTGCTGGTCGGCCGGGACGAGGACGGCACCGTCGCCGCGACGGCGTTCCTCACGCACAACACCCACCGGCTCATGCGGCACTGGGTGTGGCTGTACACGGTGATGGTGCACCCGCGTCACCAGGGCAAGGGGTACGGGCGCGACCTGCTGGCCGCCGCCGAGGACGCCGCGTCCGGCCTCGACGGCGTCGAGGCGATACGGCTGACCTGCCGCGGCGGCCTCGGTCTGGAGAACTTCTACGCCTCCTGCGGCTACAAGGAGGTCGGCCGGGTCCCCGAGGCCATCCGGGTCGCGCCCGGCGACGACCGGGACGACATCACGATGCTGCGGCCCCTGCCGCGGCTCGCGGCCTGAGACGGACCCCCCGGAAAGATCGCCGTCCGCTCGTGCTTCACTGGACGGTGACCTTTGGGACGTTTTCCCGGGTTCCGGGCCCCGCCCGGGCCGGGAGGACGCCCTCGGAACGGAAGAGTGGATGGACATGCTCCGCTACACACTGATGCGCCTTGGGATCTTCGCGGGCTGCCTCGTGGTCGTCTGGGGCCTCGTCTACTCCGGGATCGCCCCCCGCGGCCTCGGCGACTCCAACTTCATGTGGGTCGTCCTGCTCGCCCTGGTGATCTCCGCGCCGATCAGCTTCGTCGTCCTGCGCAAGGAACGCGACCGCGCCTCGGCCCAGGTCGTCGCACGCGTGGACCGCGCCAAGGCCAACCTGGAACGCAACCGCGGCCAGGAGGACATCGCCGACGACGCCGCCCGCGGGGCGCAGGGCCAGCCCTCCTAGGACCCCGCGCGGTCCGCTCCGGCGGCCGGTCTTCGCGCTCCGTTCGGTCCGCCCCGGCGGCGGCCGATCGTACGCTTGCCCGCATGGGTGCTGTGAAGAACAAGCGGATGCCGCGTGCGGTGCGCGAACAGCAGATGCTGGACGCCGCCGTACGGACCTTCGGTCAGCGCGGGTACCGGGCCGCCTCGATGGACGAGATCGCCGATCTGGCGGGCGTGTCCAAGCCGTTGGTGTACCTGTACCTCAACTCCAAGGAAGACCTCTTCACCGCCTGTATCCGCCGTGAGGCCAAGGCGCTCACCGATGCCGTCCGCGCGGGCGTCCGGCCGGGCATTCCCGCCGACCGTCAACTCTGGGAAGGGCTGCGGGCGTTCTTCACGCACACCGCCGAGAACCCGGACGGCTGGGCGGTCCTGCACCTCCAGGCCCGGACGCACGGGGAGCCGTTCGCCGCCGAGGTGCTGGCGATGCGCGAGGAACTCGTCGTCTTCGTCACCCAGTTGATCGTCGTCGCCGCCCGCGAGGCGCACCGCGACCCGTCCCTGCCCGAACGGGAGGTCGCCGGACTCGCCGAGGCCCTGGTCGGCGCCGCCGAGTCCCTCGCGGCCTGGGCCAACGCCGCCCCCGGCATCTCCGCCAAGCAGGCCGCGGCCACGCTCATGAACTTCGCCTGGTCGGGCCTCGGCAACATGATGGAGGGCCGTCCCTGGTCCCCGCCGCCGCAGGACTGATCACCACAGGGCCGGGCGCACCTCGCCGGTGAGGTGGACGCGGTCCTCGCCCCGGAGCTCGAAGGCCGGGCCCTCGGCGGCGTACGTCACCGTGCCCGGCAGCAGGACCGGCGCCCTGAAATCGGCGCGCACCGTCACCTCGCCCTGCGGCCCGTACTCGGCGAGACAGCGGGCGACGGTCCACATGCCGTGGGCGATCGCGCGCGGGAAGCCGAAGAGGCGGGCCGTGAAAGGGTGCAGGTGAATGGGGTTGCGGTCCCCGGACACGGCCGCGTACCGGCGCCCGACGTCCCCGGCCAGCCGCCACTCGGCCCGTGAGGGAAGCGACGGGCCCGGCGTGCCGCTCGTGCCTTCTGCGCTGCCCGCCCCATTCGTGCCGCTCGGGCCGCCCGTGCCGCTAGGGTCAGTGGTCGCGGCTTCGGGAGCCGTGTCCCCGTCGCGTCGACGGTGCCGTGCCAGATACGTGCTCCTCGACTCCCACACCAGTCCGCCGTCGACCCGCGCCTCGGTCAGCACCCGCGCCTCGGTGCCCCGTCGGTGCGGCACCAGCCGCTCGACGTGCACGGCGAGTTCGTACTCGGCCGCCACGGGCGGCGCGCTCCACTGCGTGATCTCGATCGACGTGTGCACGAGGCCGAGCAGCGGAAGCGGGAATCCCCGGCCCGCCATGATCCGCATGGCCAGCGGGAAGCCCAGCACGTGCGGATAGGTCGGCGGCAGCGCCCGCGATCCCGTAGCGAAGCCGCACACCCGCTCGTAGGCGGCCAGCCGGGCGAGATCGACGCGCACCCCGGGCAGGACGAGCCGGGTCGACGGCACGGGTGCGTCGGACCGGGGCCGCCGCAGGGGCGAGAGCAGCGCACCCCGGGCGAGTGCCGGGAGGAGGGCCGGTGAGGAGGTGAGCGTGCGGGTGTCCATGAGGGCTCCAGTGGGATCGCGGTCGGTCCGGCGTTCGGGGACGGGGCGTTCGGGCCGAGGAGGGGACGGGCGGCCGGAGCGCGGAGTTGCTCTCGGGGAGAGGCCGTCGGGCCCCGGGGTGCGGTCGGGGGGAGGCCGTCGGGCCCCGGGGTGCGGTCGGGGGGAGGCCGTCGGGCCCCGGGGTGCGGTCGGGGGGAGGAGGCCGTCGGGTTCCCGGGTGCGGCCGTCGGACGGGCCGGCCCCGGGCGTGCCCTCATGCGCCGAGCAGACTCTGCCCGCACACCCGGACGACCTGCCCGTTCACGGCCCCCGATCCCGGATGCGCGAGCCACGCCGTCGTCTCGGCGACGTCGACCGGAAGTCCCCCTTGCGCCAGGGAGTTCATCCGGCGCCCGGCCTCGCGGATGAACAGCGGCACCGCCGCCGTCATCTTCGTCTCGATGAATCCGGGAGCCACCGCGTTCACCGTGACGCCGTGCTCCGCCAGGGCCCCGGGCGCCAGCGCCCGCACCAGCCCCACGATCCCCGCCTTGGACGCGGCGTAGTTGGTCTGCCCGGCGTTCCCCGCGATCCCGGCGATCGAGGCGGTCGCGACGATCCGCCCGCCCGGCCGCAGCGTCCCGGCGTCGAGCAGCGCGTCCGTCGTGCGCAGCACACTCGCCAGGTTCACGTCGAGCACGGAACTCCAGCGCTCCGCGGTCATGTTGACGAGCCTGCGGTCGCGGGTGATCCCCGCGTTGTGCACGAGCACGTCCAGCCCGTCGGGCAGGGCGGCCACCATACGCGCCCCCGCGTCGGCGGCGGTGATGTCGAGCGGCAGCGCGAGACCCCCGAGGCGCGCGGCGAGCGCGTCGAGCCCGGCCCCGGCGGCCGGCACGTCCAGGCACACCACCCGCGCGCCGTCCCGTGCCAGCGTCTCGGCGACGGCCGCGCCGATGCCCCGCGCGGCCCCGGTGACGAGCGCGGTCCGTCCGGTCAGGGGCCGATCCGGGTCCGTGGGTGCCCCGGCCGGACTGTCGTCCGGCCTCGGCGCGGTCACCTCGACGACCTGGCCGCTGACGTAGGCGGACCTGGGCGACAGAAAGAAGCGGAGCGTCGACTCGGCGGTGCCTGCGTCGGTGAGCCGCAGCAGTGTCACCGTACGGCCCCGCCCGATCTCCTTGCCGAGCGATCGTACGAAGCCCTCCAGGGCCTGCTGGGCGGCGGCCTGCCGGTGGTCGGCCGGGTCGAGGGGCGCCCCGAGGACGACCACCCGGCCGCTGTCGGCGACCGAGCGCAGCACGGGGTGCAGTGCCGCGTGCACCTCGGCGAGCGCGTCCACGTCGGCGACACCGGTCGCGTCGAGGACGACGGCGGCGGGACGGTCGCCCCCGCTGCCGGAACTCCCGTCCGCGGGCGGGGCGGAGTCCACGAGGAGGCCGTCCGCGGTCTGCGCGTGCGCCATCGTGCGGGCCAGCACGCCGGCCAGCCCGTCGAGGCCCGGCCTGCCCGCCGTGAGGTGCAGCAACCCGCCCTCCAGCAGTGGGCGTCCGGCCGACCAGCGGTGCAGCGCGGCGGGCTGCGGCAGCCCGAGCCGACGGGTCAGGAAGCGACCGGGCGCGGTGCCGGTGAAGCTCAGATAGCGGTCGGCCATTGTCCAACTCCCAGCTCGGGCGTAAATTTACTCTGGAGTAAGGTTACCGAGGGTAAGGCTACGTCAAGGGCAAGGAACAGGTCGAGATGAGCCCCCAAGAACCCCCGACGCCCGGCCGGCCGCAGCCGGACCGGCCGCGGCAGGACCGACCGGCACCAGGACTCGCGCGCACCCGCCCCGTCGCCGTGGTCGGCGGCACCCGCATCCCCTTCGCCCGGTCCGACGGCCCCTACGCCACCGCCTCCAACCAGGAGATGCTGACCGCGGCGGTCGACGGTCTCGTCCGGCGCTTCGGGCTCGAAGATCCCGGCGCGGTGGGGGAGTTGGTCGCCGGGGCGGTCCTCAAGCACAGCCGCGACTTCAACCTCGCCCGCGAGACGGTCCTCGGCTCGACGCTCGACGCCCGCACCCCGGCCTACGACATCCAGCAGGCCTGCGGCACCGGCCTCCAGGCCGTCGTCGCCGCCGCCAACAAGATCACCCTCGGTCAGACGGAGTCCGCGGTCGCCGGAGGCGCCGACACGGCGAGCGACGCCCCGCTCGGCGTCAACGACGCGCTGCGCCGCATCCTCCTCGAAGCCCGCCGCGCGAAGTCGGTGCGGGCGCGGCTCGGCGCGCTCTCCCGGATCCGCCCCTCCCATCTCGTCCCGGACGTCCCGCGCAACGCCGAGCCGCGCACCGGCCTGTCCATGGGCGAGCACGCCGCCGTGACCGCCCGCGCGTGGGGCGTGACGCGTGAGGCGCAGGACGAACTCGCGGCCGTCAGCCACCAGCGGCTGGCGGCGGCGTACGAACGCGGGCTGCTGGACGACCTCGTCGTGCCCTTCCGGGGGCTGGAGCGCGACCAGAACCTGCGGCCCGGTTCGACGACCGGGAAACTCGCCGCCCTCAAGCCGGTGTTCGGGCTCGACGGCCCCCACCCGACGATGACGGCGGGGAACTCGACCCCCCTGACGGACGGCGCCGCCGTGGTCCTCCTCGCGAGCGACGAGTGGGCCGAGGCGCGCGGTCTGGCGCCGCTCGCGTACCTGACCGCGTACGAGACGGCGGCCGTCGACTTCGTCGGGGGCGACGTGGCGGGCGGCGAGGACGGTCTGCTGATGGCCCCCGCCCATGCCGTTCCGCGCATGCTGGAACGCGCCGGACTCACCCTGGGCGACTTCGACTTCGTCGAGGTCCACGAGGCGTTCGCCTCCCAGGTCCTCGCCACCCTGGCCGCATGGGAGAAGCGAGGCCTCGGGCCGGTGGACCGCTCCCGCCTGAATGTCGCGGGCTCGTCGCTCGCCACCGGCCACCCCTTCGCCGCCACGGGCGCCCGCATCGTGGCGACGCTGGCGAAGCTCCTCGCGGAACGGGGCGCGCCGGGGCGCGGGCTCATCTCCGTGTGCGCGGCGGGCGGCCAGGGCGTCACCGCCATTCTGGAAACCCCCTAGGGGCCGTCTGTCCGGCCCGCGCCGGTTCGTCCCCCGGACAGGCCCGCGCCGCCGGCGCCGGCCTGCCCCGTCATCGGTCCGGTCGCGGGCAGCCGCGGCACGCAGTGGTGGAGGAGATGTGGACGCGGAGGGGTGTTGTGGCGGAAGACGTATCCGAAGCGCAGAAGCGAAGGCCGGGCCTGGGAGAAACCTCGGATACCAGGGGTAACTCGCACCGCGCCCTCCCCAAAGCCCCACAAACCCCACACGTGGGAGCCGTACGATCCCCGTCTCGCGTGGTTGCCGCCACTCCGCGCCCCCGTCCCCCCTCCCCGTGAACACCCCCGCGCCCCGCGCGAAACCTCTCGTGAACCGCCCGTCTCCCAGGGCCGTATGAGGGTTCGCGACCCTCACGCCACCTTGGCCCCCGGTCGACAAGGAGCCGCCCCGTGCCCAGCCTGTACTCCCCCGTACCTCCCCTCATGGAGCCCGAAATCAGGCGGCTGGACGGCGTGGTGCGCGAGGTCTCCGTCCCCCCGCTGGTCGGACAGATGCGGCACGGATCCCTCGCGGACATCCCCTTCGACAACGCGGACGCGGCGCCCGGCGACGTGGTCCTCAGCCGGAAGGCGCAGGACGGCACCTGGAAGGACGTGTCCGCCGCGGAGTTCGCCGCGCAGGTCCTCGCGGTGGCGAAGGGGCTGATCGCGGAAGGGCTCGTACCGGGCGACCGCATCGCCATCATGGCGCGCACGACGTACGAGTGGACGCTCCTCGACTTCGCCGCCTGGGCCGCCGGGCTGGTGACCGTGCCCGTCTACCCGACCTCCTCGGTCTTCCAGACCCGGTGGATCCTCCAGGACTCCGGCGCCGTCGCGCTCGCCACGGAGTCCGTGGCCCAGGCCGCCGCACTCGGCCCGGAACTCGACCGGATGCCCGACCTGCGGCACATGTGGGTCTTCGAGAAGGGGCACGTGGAGCGGCTCGCGGAACTCGGCCAGGAGATCCCCGACCAGGAAGTCACCGTGCGCCGCGGGGTGCTGGGGCCCGACACCCTCGCCACCCTCATCTACACCTCCGGCACGACCGGCCGCCCCAAGGGCTGCGTCCTGACCCACGGCAACTTCTTCGCCGAGGTCGACAACGCGATCGAACTCCTCCACCCCATCTTCAAGGCCAAGACCTCCGACGCGGCCTCGACGCTCCTCTTCCTGCCCCTGTCCCACGTCTTCGGGCGCATGGTCGCGATCGCCTGTCTGCGCGCACGGGTGAAGATCGGCCACGCGCCGAGCCTCCAGACGGAGGACCTGCTCGCGGACCTGGGTTCCTTCAAGCCGACCTTCCTGTTGGCCATCCCGTACGTCCTGGAGAAGGTCTTCAACACCGGCCGCGCGACGGCCGAACGCATGGGCCGGGGCGCCTCCTTCGACCGGGCGGCCGGGATAGCGCGCCGCTACGGCGAGGCGGTCGAGGCGCGGCAGCACGGCACGGGCCCCGGCCCCAGCCGCAGCCTGCGCGCCGCCCGCGCCCTCTACGACCCGCTGGTCTACCGCCGCATCCGCAACGCGCTGGGCGGCAGGGTCCGTCACGCGATCTGCGGCGGCTCCCCGCTCGGCCGCCGGCTCGCCGCGTTCTACGCGGGCGCCGGCATCGAGATATACGAGGGGTACGGCCTCACCGAGACCACCGCCGCTGCCACCGTCACCCCACCGCAGAAACCCCGGCTGGGCACGGTCGGCTGGCCCCTGCCGGGCACCCGGGTGCGGATCGCCGCCGACGGCGAGATCCTGCTCAGCGGCGGCCAGCTCTTCCGCGGCTACTGGGACCCGCACGCGGGCGGTGTGGTGGACGCCGCGCCGGGCGGCTGGTTCGCGACGGGAGACCTGGGGGAGCTCGACGACGGCGGCTATCTGGCCATCACCGGCCGCAAGAAGGAGATCCTGATCACCGCGGGCGGCAAGAACGTCGCTCCGGCACCGCTGGAGGACTGGCTGCGCTCCCATCCGCTGATCGCGCAGTGCATGGTGGTCGGCGACCGCCGCCCGTACGTCTCCGCCCTGATCACGCTGGACCCCGAGGGCGTCGCCCACTGGCGGCGGATGAACGGCAAGCACGCCGTCCCCGCGGAACTCCTCACGGACGACGCCCAGTTGCTCGCGATCCTCCAGCGTGCCGTCGACGACGCCAACCGGCTCGTCTCCCGGCCCGAGTCGATCCGCCGCTTCACCGTCCTGCCGCGGGACTTCACCGAGGAGGCGGGCCATCTGACTCCGTCGATGAAGCTGCGCAGGGAAGCGATCGCCCGGGACTTCGCCGACGCGATCGAGAGCCTGTACGCGAAGTGAGGGCCGGGGGGCGCGGTCAGCCCAGCCCCGCCGCCCGCAGGGCCGCGGTCGTGGCGCCCGCCCCCAGCACCACCACCACGAACGGCGCCCGGCGCCAGGCGAGCACCCCGCCCATCAGCACTCCCAGGGGCCGGGCCCAGCCCGCGAACCCCCGGGCCTCGGTGAACGCCCCCGTGGCGAGCAGCGCGACCAGCAGGACCACGGCCGCGGACGACAGCAAGTGCCGGACACGTGCGGACAGTTCGACCCGTCCGTGGAGCAGGGGGCCGACCAGCCGGAAGGCGTACGTCCCGACGGCGAGCGCCAGGATCGCGGCGACCGTCGCGCTCACGCCGGCCTCCGGAAGGCGAGCAGGCCCGTCAGCGCCAGCAGCACCGGCACGCCGACCGGGACGAAGGGCGTCAGGGCCAGGGCCACGGCCCCTCCGGCGAGCGCGGCGCGCCGAACGTCCGTGTCCTCGCGCAGCGCGGGCAGCACCAGCGCCACCAGCACGGCCGGGAACGCCGCGTCGAGGCCGTACCGCGCGGTGTCGCCCAGCGCGCCCCCGGCCAGGGCGCCGCCGAGGACGCACAGGTTCCAGGAGATGTACAGACCGAGGCCGGAGATCCAGAAGGCGGCCCGGCGGCGGGCCGGGTCGGACTGGGCGAGGGCGAAGGCGACCGTCTCGTCGGTGACGAGGTGGGCGCCGGCCAGCCGCGCCAGGCGCCCGCGGCCGATGACGTCCGCGACGGCGAGACCGAAGGCCGCCGTGCGGGTGTTGAGCAGCAGGCCCGTGGCTGCCGCGGCGAACGGTCCGCCCCCGGCCAGCAGGATCCCCACCGCGCTGAACTGGGCGGAGCCCGCGTACACGATCAGCGACATCACCACCGGCACCCAGACCGGCAGCCCGCCCGCGACGGCGATCGCCCCGAACGAGACCCCGACGATCCCGCCGGCGAGACAGACCAGGCCGACGTCGCGCAGCAGCCGTGGATCGAGGACGGGCGGAGCACCGGCGGATGTTCGGAGAAGCGAACGCATGTTTTCTACAATGAACAGTGACGGACCTGTTCGTCAAGCCGAACGATCGTACCGATGGAGCGAACATCATGACCGAGCCGGCCGACGGACGCGATGGCCCCCCGAGCCGCCTTCCCCTCGACTGGATCGCGGCCTCCCTGCGCCGTGAACGGACCCGCGCCGGGCTCTCCCTCTCCGAGCTGGCCAAACGCGCCGGGATCGCGAAGTCCACGCTGTCCCAGCTGGAGACGGCGGGCGGCAATCCGAGCGTGGAGACACTGTGGGCGCTGGGCGTCGCGCTCGGCGTGCCGTTCAGCGCGCTGGTCGAACCGCCGGCGCCGGCCGTCCAGGTGATCCGCGCGGGCGAGGGGCCGACCGTCCACTCGGAGCGCGCCGACTACGCGGCGACCCTCCTCTCGGCGAGCCCTCCGGGGGCCCGGCGGGACATCTACCACCTGCGGATGGAACCCGGCGCGGTCCGTGAGTCGGACCCGCACATCCCGGGGACGGTGGAGCATCTGATCGTGGGCGCCGGACGGCTGGCGGCGGGGCCGCGCGGCGAGACGGTCGAACTCGGCGCCGGTGACTACATGTCCTACCGGGGCGACGTTCCGCACGCGTACGAGGCGCTTGCGGACGGAACGGCTTTCGTCCTGGTCATGCAGCACGTGTGAGGCGCTCCGGCCCGCCCGGCGGGAAAGGACGGGAAAGCGAAGGGGGCGGGAAAGCGGAGGGGGCGGGAAAGCGGAGGGGAAAAGGCAGGAGCCCCGTTGCCGAACGGCACGGGGCTCCTTGGGTACTGCTCTCAGGTCCGGATCAAAGCATCGGGCTCATGGAGCCGAAGGCTTAGAGCGGGGTGACGTTCTCCGCCTGCGGACCCTTCGGGCCCTGCGTGACGTCGAAGGAAACCGACTGGTTCTCCTCGAGCGAACGGAAGCCGTTCGCGTTGATCGCGGAGTAGTGGACGAAGACGTCCGGGCCGCCGCCTTCCTGGGCGATGAAACCAAAGCCCTTTTCGGCGTTGAACCACTTCACGGTTCCGGTAGCCATAAGCCCTCCTTGGGCCCAAAGGGTTGCCCTGCTCCAGAACCTGCGATTGTGTAAACAACTGCATACGTCTGAAAACGACTAGAGCCCGCGGTCACATGCTCCGCAGGCTCTGTACTGCAAGGGAAACCAAACTGCAACTTGCGGCCGAGCCTAGCACGCAGGCAGCCGAAAGCAATAGAGGGCAAGATCACGTCACCCGAATGTTTGACCCAGGTGGGAAGCGGGTTGACGAAGCGGTGTCACGAGGGTTGACAGAAGGGGTCGAGGGACTTTCCGGCATACGCCGGGGACCCTGAAGCCGGCACGGTACCCCATGGGGGCTAGCCTCGCGATGTGGACAATTCTCGCACCCGGCCGCGCGTCGGCCACATCCAGTTCCTGAACTGCCTGCCCCTGTACTGGGGGCTCGCGAGAACGGGCACGCTCCTCGACTTCGAGCTCACCAAGGACACCCCGGAGAAGCTCAGCGAGAAGCTGGTGCAGGGCGATCTCGACATCGGGCCCATCACGCTCGTCGAGTTCCTCAAGCACGCCGACGAACTGGTCGCCTTCCCCGACATCGCCGTCGGCTGCGACGGCCCGGTGATGTCCTGCGTGATCGTCTCGCAGGTCCCGCTGGACCAGCTGGACGGCGCCCGGGTCGCACTCGGGTCGACCTCCCGCACCTCCGTGCGCCTCGCCCAGCTGCTGCTGGCCGAGAAGATCGGCGTCCAGCCGTCGTACTACACGTGCCCGCCGGACCTCAGCCTGATGATGCAGGAGGCCGACGCCGCCGTGCTCATCGGCGACGCCGCCCTGCGCGCCAACCTCCTCGACGGCCCGAAGTACGGCCTGGAGGTGCACGACCTCGGCAGCCTGTGGAAGGAATGGACGGGCCTGCCGTTCGTCTTCGCCGTGTGGGCAGCCCGGCGCGACTACCTGGAGCGCGAGCCCGTCGTCACGCGCAAGGTGCACGAGGCCTTCCTGTCCTCCCGGGACCTCTCCCTCGTCGAGGTCACCAAGGTCGCCGAGCAGGCGGCCCGCTGGGAGGCCTTCGACGAGCAGGTACTGGAGCAGTACTTCACGACGCTCGACTTCCGGTTCGGCGGCCCCCAGTTGGAGGCCGTACGGGAGTTCGCCCGCCGGGTCGGCGCGACCACCGGCTTCCCGGCCGACGTGGACGTACGGCTGCTGGAGGCCTGAGTCCGCCGAGTCCCCGGGCCCCGCGCGGCGGGGCCCGGGGCGCGTACGGAACTACGCTGCTGGGCAGTGCGTCCAGAGCGTACGGGGGAGGGGATGACGCCATGCAGCCGCTCGGAGCCGACGAACCCACCGTCGTGGGGCCCTACCGGCTGCTCGGCCGGCTGGGCTCCGGCGGCATGGGGCGCGTGTACCTGGGGCGCAGCACGGGCGGCCGCACGGTCGCCGTCAAGATCGTGCACCCGCACTTCGCGCTCGACGAGGAGTTCCGCGCCCGCTTCCGCCGCGAGGTCGAGGCCGCGCGACGGGTGGGCGGCGCGTGGACGGCGCCCGTCCTCGACGCGGACCCGGAGGCGTCCGTCCCGTGGGTCGCCACGGGCTACGCGGCCGGTCCCTCTCTCGCCACCGCCGTCACGGACGGCCGCGGCCCCCTTCCCCCGCACTCGGTACGGGTGCTGGGCGCCGGCCTCGCCGAGGCGCTGTCGGCGGTCCACACGCTCGGTCTGGTGCACCGCGACGTCAAGCCGTCCAACGTCCTGCTCACCCTCGACGGCCCCCTCCTCATCGACTTCGGTATCGCCCGTGCCACGGACGGCACCGCCTCCCTGACCTCGACGGGCGTCTCGGTCGGCTCCCCCGGATACATGTCGCCCGAACAGATCCTCGGCAAAGGCGTCGCCGGAGCGGCGGACGTCTTCTCGCTGGGCGCGGTCCTCGTCTACGCGGCGACGGGCGAACCCCCCTTCCCCGGCGACTCCTCCGCGTCCCTCCTCTACAAGGTGGTGCACGAGGAGCCCCGACTGGACGCCGTACCGGGGGAGTTGCGCGAACTGGTGGCGGCCTGCCTGGCCAAGGACCCGGCCGCGCGCCCGGCCCCGGACGAGGTGGCCGGACGCCTGGCCCCCGACGGGGCGGCCCGGCTCGTGACGGCGGGCTGGCTGCCCGGACCGCTGGTGGAGCAAGTCAGCCGCAGCGCCGTGCAGTTGCTGAACCTGGAGGCGGTGGACACCGCACCGCCGTCCGGGCCGGTGGGGTTCAGCAGCCCCTCGGTGGGCGGCGCGTCCGGCACAGCCTCCGCCACGGATGCCCCTGCCGCGGGCGCGGCGCCCTCCTGGCCCGGGCAGGCCTCCGCCCCGGTGGCGTCTGTTCCGGGGACGTCCGCTCCGACAGGTCAGGGCTCCGCCACGGGCGCGCCCGCTTCGTCGGGCCCGGCGACCGCCGACGGCGGTCCCCCCTCCGGCGGCGGGGCGTTCGGGCCACCCGCGCAGGGTTTCGGGCCGCCGCCCGCCGGATTCGGGCCGCCGCCCACCATGCCTCCCGGGCCGGCACACCTGCCCGAGCAGCGCCCGGGGCAGCCGCAGGACGCCGCACCCGCGGGGACGCCCCCTTCCGCCGGCCACCCCGGCAAGGTCTCCGTCAGCGTCGCCGCGACCTCGGTCACCGGTGCGAACGGACGGGGACGCAAGGTCAGTTGCACCGTCGCGCTGGCCGTCGCGGGAGCTCTCGCGGCGGTCACGGTGGGCTCGGCGTTCCTGTTCGACCTGATGCCGGGCGGCGGCGACGCCACCAACGACCAGGGTGCGGGCCCGGCGCAGACCGGTCCCGCGGCGACCGCGAGCGCGACCCCCCGCCCGTCCGGCCCGGACGCCGGCGAGGCCCCCGGCACCGTCCCCGCCGCCTACCTCGGCACCTGGGAGGGCGACGCCCTCGCCCTCGGCGGCACTCTCCCCATGGGCACCTTCCGTGTCACCCTCCACCAGGCCGACGTGGGCGAGGAGTTGGGCACCTTCCGGCAGACCGACCAGATCGGCGGCATCTGTGACGCCGTGTTCGTGCTGAAGAAGGTCAGCAGGCAGCAGCTGGTCGCGACGAGCGTCGCGAGCAAGTCCAACCGCGACGTGTGCACGAAGGGCCGGCACGAGGTGCGGCTCACCCCCGTCGGCGACGACCTCAGGTACGAGACGGACAACTCGGAGGCGGGGGACCCGGTGGCCCGCATGTCCAAGGTCGACTAGGGGGTTTCGTTCGGATCGGCGCGGACCCGAGCTGATCCGAACGAAGCACCTGGCGGCCCTGCCCGTCCCGTCCGCCCCGCCCGTCACTACTGTGTCTGCGATAGCGAACACCACCGCACCGCTCGCAACCACACAGCGACGGGACGCCGTTCAGGGCGTCGACAACGGGGAAGGCCCGACCATGGAGACACTGCAGCCGGACGATCCGCGGGAGTTGGGGAGCTACCGGCTGCTGCGAAGACTGGGCGCGGGCGGCATGGGACGGGTGTACCTGGCCCGTTCACCCGGCGGGCGCACGGTCGCGGTGAAGGTGGTGCGCCCCGACCTGGCCGCGGACGCGGACTTCCGCCGCCGCTTCGAGCACGAGGTGGAGATAGCCCGTGCCGTCTCGGGCCGGCACACCGCTCCGGTCGTCGACGCCGACCCGGACGCGCCGCTGCCGTGGCTGGCGACCTCGTACGTGCTCGGCCCCGACCTCACGGACGTGGTCGACGCCCACGGCGCGCTGCCCGAGCGCACCGTCCGCGCGCTCGGCGCGGGCCTCGCGACGGCCCTCCAGGAGATCCACGCGGCCGGCCTCATCCACCGCGACCTCAAGCCGTCCAACGTGCTGCTGGCCGCCGACGGCCCCCGTGTCATCGACTTCGGCATCGCGCGGGCCGTGGACGGAAACCGCATGACCCAGACGGGAGTCGTGGTCGGCTCGCCCGGCTACATGCCCCCCGAGCAGGCCATGGGACGCGACGTCGGCACGCCGGGCGACGTCTTCTCGCTGGGCGCCGTCCTGACCTTCGCGGCGACGGGCCACAACGCCTTCGGCGACGGCGCGGCCTCCCACGCGGCCATGCTCTACCAGATCGTCCACGGCGAGCCCGACCTCACCGGCGTACCGCAGTCCCTGCTCGGCCTGATCCGTGCGTGCCTGCTGAAGGAGCCGGACCAGCGGCCCGCCCCCGGGGAACTCGTGGCGGCCCTCGCACCGGGCGGCATCGGCAGCGTGCTGACCGACTGGCTGCCGTCGGCGGTCGCCTCGACCATCGCGACACACGCGGCGGGCATCCTGGACCTGGAGGCCCCGGACGCGCCGGCTCCCGGACAGGCCCCCGCCACGGCACCGGTCTTCGGCCCGCCACCGGCGATGCAGGGCGGCACACCGGCCCCGGGCACTCCCGCGCAGAGCACCCCCGCCCCGGCCGGGACGCCGGTGCCGGGCTACGGCTACCCGCCCGCCCACGGCACCCCCGCCCCCGCGTACGGCACCCCGGCAGGCGGCGTCCCCGCCGGTCCCGGCGACGGCACCCCCCTCCCCGGCACGGTCGCCCTCGGCACGCCCCCGTCCGCCCCGGCACCCTCCCGGCGCCGCCTCCTCGGCCTGACGGCCGGCGTCGCCGGTGTCGCGGTCCTCGGCGGCGGCACCGCCTGGTGGCTGTCACGGGACACGGGCTCCGACGAGGGTTCCCCGGGCGCGAAGGGCGGGGGAGGTTCGGGCGAGCCGGTGGCGGAGGAGTTCACCACTCCTCCGGCGGGGACGGCCCCGCAGCCGCTGTGGCACAGGTCGGTCGCCGAGGACAGCACGAGCGACGCCCTGCCATTGCTGATCCACGACAGCATGCTGCTGATCAGCGGCGACCCGCTGGTGGCGTACGACGTGAAGACGGGCAGGACACGGTGGTCCCGCACGGGCGCCTGCCGGGCCGGCGCCAAACTGCTCGTGGCGGACGGCAAGGTGTTTCTGGCCGACGGCGACTACGACGGAGCGCTCGTCGCCCGCGACCTGACCACGGGAGAGGAGACCTGGCGCAGCCGGCTGGGCAAGGAGCTGGAGATCGAGAGCACGATCGCCGTCGACGACAAGAACGTCTACGTCGTGGCGACGGACCTCAGCGACTCGCGCAGCGCCACCGACTACCGCACGGGTGTCGCGGCCATCAGTCACACCACGGGCCGGAAGGTGTGGTCGCAGAAGCGGGACTGGGGCACCCGCAGTTGGGACGTCGAGGGCGCGGTCCACGGGAAGTACCTGGTCTACACGGACTCCAAGTACAACCTCACCGTGCGCGACACCGCCACCGGCGATCAGCTGTGGAGCAAGAAGGTCGGCGACGACTGGAGCTGGACGCCCACGGTCGCCGCAGGGCTCGTCCTTCTCCCGGGCGAGCAGCTGACCGCGGTGGACCTGGAGACCGGCGACACCCGGTGGACACTGTCCCCGAACGGCCGACGCGGTTTCATGAACCCGACGGCCATCGACGGCGTGCTGTACGCCTGCGACTACGACGACGGGGTCTGGGCCGTCGACCTCAAGACCGGCAAGAAGATCTGGCTCTGTGAGGACCCGGGCGCCGACGAGGCCCCGGAGACGTTCCTGAAGGCCGGCGCGACGCTGTACGGGGCCTCGGGCCCGGTCGACGGCGGCGGAATCTTCGCCATGGACGCGAAGACCGGCACGTCACGCTGGGTCTACAGCGACAACAAGACCCCGGGCGAACCCTGGCAGGTCGCCCTCTCGGGCAACCGTCTCCTGGTGACGCACGGATTCGAGATCTACGCCCTGCCCGCGGTGTGAGCCCGGAACCCGGCCCGGGGACTCCCCGGGCCGGGCCCGCGCGGATCACATCGGTGTCGTGACCGTCAGCGGCTCGCCGTCGCCCAGGTGCAGCAGGCCCTTGCCCGGGGCCACCGGGCCGCCGACCATGCTCCGGTTCGTGCGGATGCCGATGAGCTCGCCCGCCGAGGAGTCCTGCGGGGACAGCAGGATTCCGCGGCGGCCCTTCTTCATCTCCACCTGCCAGCCGGAGAAGCCGCTGCACACGTCGTCCTCGTCACCGGCGATGACCAGGCCGAGACCACGCTCCGCGCCGCGCTGCACGATCCGCTTGAACACGGTCTCGGCGTCGCAGTCCTCCAGCACCTCGCCGTCGTCGACGAGGACCACGACGGGCTCCTGCACGGTGGCCGAGTCGATGGCCTCGCGCAGGTCGTCGCTCTCGATGTCGTCCTCGTCGAAGACCTTCAGCACGCCGTCCACGCCGTCGAGCTCACGCAGCGGCGAAGGGCGCGGCGCGGCGACGACGATGCGGACGCCCTGCGCCAGATACGACTTCGCCATGTTCATCAGGGTCGTACTGCGGCCCGACTTGGCCGGACCTGCGATGACGAACGTCGGCACACCCTGCGCGAGGTCCGGACCGAAGCCCATGATGTCGTCGCCGCCGATGCCGACCAGGCTCCACAGCCTGGAGCGGGAGGCCTCCGGGTCGCGCATCTCCCAGGCGTCGGTGAAGGAGATCCGGGTGGGCAGGACGTCGACGCGGAACGGGCGCCGCGAGCGCGGCAGATCCGCGTCACGGGCCGTCGCGGCCTCGCCGATCGCGGCGATCGCCGCGGCCTGCCCCTGACCGGTGGAGTCCTCGCAGAGCAGCGCGAACTGGGTCTCCGTGCCGTGCTCGTTGCGGTAGCCGCGGCCCGGCGGGATCTCCTCGGGGACCTTGCGGGCGTTGATGCCGAGCAGCGAGAAGTCCGAGCGGTCCGCGAGCCGCAGACCGTACTTGTCCTCGGTGAGCGAGCCGATGCGGGTCGACAGGATCTGGCGGTCACCCGTCATCACCATGTGCAGACCGACGCTCGCGCCCTCCCGCATCATCGCGGTCAGCTGGTCGGTCAGGTCACCGTGGTCGTACTCGCCGAGCGTCGGCAGCCAGCCCTCCCAGCGGTCGAGCAGCACCACGATGTGCGGCAGCCGTTCCTCTTCCGGCACCGCGGCCCGCTGCTCGCCGATGTCCGCGAACCCCTTGTCGGCCAACAGGTCCTGACGGCGGGTGAGTTCACTCTTGAGGCGGGCGATGAGACGGACCACGCGCTCGGTCTGGTTACGGCTGACGACGGCCCCGCAGTGCGGCAGCCGGGTCAGCGCGTTCAGGGCGCCGTTGCCGCAGTCGATGCCGTACAGGTGCACGTCCGCCGCCGAGTGCGTCCGCGCCAGCGAACCCGCGAGGGTCCGCAGGATCTGCGAGCGGCCACTGCGCGGCGCACCGCCGACGAGGAGGTGACCGAACGAGGCGAAGTCCACGACGACGGGACGGCGGGCCTGGTCGGCGGGCAGGTCCTCCACACCGAACGGGGCGGGCGGCAGCTTGCCCGGTCCGCCCGAGAAGGCCGGCACCGGGATCTCGTCGAGCAGCAGGGTGTCGGACAGCGCGGGCAGCCACGGGCTGTGCTGGGCGGGGATGCCGAGCGCCTGGTTGGCCCGGCGGACCGCGTCCACCAGCACCTTCAGGTCGGTGATCTCCTCCTCCTCGCGCTGCTGCGCCTTCGGCTTCACCAGCGCCGCCCGGCCCAGGTCCTCCCAGTCGAGCGGGCCCGCCCACGGGGCGAGCACCGCCGGATCGGCGGCGCCGGGACGGCGGCCACCGACACGGCCCGACTGGAACGGCACCAGCGAGGCGTGCCCGAGGCGGACGTAGGCCCGTCCCGGGGTGCTCTTGGAGATGTGCCCGGCCTCGGGGGAGTCGATGACGTCGCTGGACTCGCCGCCGTCGGTGACACGCAGGGCGATCCGCAGGTTGGTGTTCGCCCGGATCTCGGGGGAGACCACACCGCTCGGCCGCTGCGTGGCGAGCAGCAGGTGGATGCCCAGCGAGCGGCCCCGCTGGGCGATGTTCACCAGGCCCGTCACGAAGTCCGGCAGGTCACGCACCATGGAGGCGAACTCGTCGATGACGATGAGGAGCCGGGGCACCGGCGCGTGCGACGGGTCGCGGCGCACGAGGTCCTGGTAGTCCTCGATGTCCTTGGCGTCGGCCGCGGCGAGGATGTGCTCGCGCCGCTTCAGCTCGGCGCCCAGCGACTCCAGGGCACGCTCCACGAGATGGGCGTCGAGGTCGGTCACCATGCCGACGGTGTGCGGGAGTTCGACGCAGTCCTTGAACGCCGAGCCACCCTTGTAGTCGACGAGGACGAACGTCATGTTCTCCGGCGTGTTCGCCACGGCCAACGACGCCACGATGGTCTGCAGCAGCTCCGACTTGCCGGAACCGGTGGTGCCCGCGATCAGACCGTGCGGGCCGTCCCGGCGCATGTCGATGCCGAACGGGCCGTCGTACGACTCGCCGATGACCGCCATCGTCGACTGACCGCCCATCCGCCAGCGCGCGGTGATCGCGTCACCGGTCGGCGGCTCCAACTGGAGCACGTCGAGCAGCCGGCTGGCGCCCGGAAGCGCCGAGTCCTCGGTCTCGCCGCTGATGTCGCGCAGCGGGGACAGGGCACGCGACAGCCGAGCGCACCAGGCCGCCGAGACGAAGTCCGGCCGTACGTCGCGGACCCGCGCCACGCCGGTCTGCTGGACGCGCAGCCGCAGTTCGAGTGCCTGCTCCGGGCCCGCCGCGGAGTCGTCGGCGTCGGCGGCGTGCCAGGCGTGGAAGGAAGGGAAACCACCGGGGGCCGCCGGGGCACCCGGCGCGACCCGCTGCTGCGGGACGGTGTGCTCCTCGGGCTTCGGCTCCGCGATCACGATGGCCTGGCACTCGCCGGGCAGGAAACGCTCCTCGGCGTCCAGACAGATCGCGTACATCGACATGGCGGGACCCTCACGCAGCAGCCGCACCACACCCGGCATGGAACGCAGCCGACGCGAACCGTCCCACACGACGACGATGTCGGGGTCGTTGAACGACGCCTTGTTGCCGTTCTGCTTCGCCGCCTTCTGCCGGGCGTCGAGCAGCTGCGTCAGCTCGCCGATGCGGGCGCCGACGGTCTCCGCGTCCGTACCGATGAGGACGTTGGCGTCCTGGGCGCCCGAGGGCCGGCTGTGCGGCAGCCACCGCACCCAGTCCCAGCCCTCCCGGCCGCTGTTCTCCGTCAGTACGTAGAACTGCACGTCGAGCGGGCTGTGCAGCACGGCCGTCTGCGCGACGGCCCAACGCCCCAGTGCCTGCGCCGAATCGCCGGGCCCCGCGATACCGACGACCCCGCGCTCACGCAGCGGGAGCGCGACCGGAGCGTCCTCGATGGTCCAGGTGACCTCACGCCTGTGGTCGTCCTGCTCCGGATCGTCGAGCACGACCTCGGAGGGCAGCCGGCCGGTCCCGACGCGCAGCAGCAGATGGTCCGCGTCGGTGCGCCGGCGCTCCCACAGCCGGGTGCGCGGCCCGGTGCCCAGCGACAGGACGGCCGCCGGGTCGGGTATGGCCTGCCGCCGGTCGAGCCGTTCGGCGACCAGCGCCTCCTGGGCGTCCTTCTCGATCCGCTCCTTGTGCTCCTTGTACTCCTTGACCTGCTTGGCATGGGACTTGCGTCCCTGCTTCTTGTCCATGAAGAAGTTGCCGAACATGATCAGGGGGCTGAGCAACGCCATGATCAGGTAGTACCAGCGCCCGAAGATCATCACCGAGACGACCGCGCCGACCAGCGGGGTCACGGCCATCAGCCACGGCAGCGGCCGGGCCTCGTAGTCACGAATGGGGCTGGGCAGCCGGAACTTGGTCTCCCGCTCCGGCGGGTGCAGCCGGGGCGGCCGGTTGTAGTCGAGGCCCGCACCGTCGTCCGACCACTTCAGGGCGGCGTTCGGCGGCGTGTAACGGTCCAGTTCGAAAAGGGTGTTGCCGACGGCGATCTGGCTGCCGAGCGGCCACTCGTCACTGTCGCGTTCCTCGACGGCCGATCCGTCGAGGGTGACGCCCTCCTTGTCCTTCGCGTCCCCGTGCACGGCGACCTTGCAGGTCCCGTCCGTCGCCACGGACAGCGTCAGGGCCCGCTGCGGGAGCTCCGGGTCGTCGACGCGGATGTAGGAGGCGGGCCCGCTGCCGATGTCGTACCGGCCGATCCCGAGCCGGTGCACCGCGCCGGCCGCCGGACCGCCCGCGACCCTCAGCTCGACGAGCCCGGACGGCTCGCCCGGCAGGCACCCGGCGGGGTCGTGCAGGCTGACGACGGCGCCCTCGCGCAGCGGCGAGGTCCCTATCGTCGCGCCGGGATCGACGGGATACCCGTCGACGTACGCGACGGGCGCCCCGCCGCTCGCGGCCTGGTGCTGCCCGATCGGGATGATCTGCGCGCCACCGCTGTACCCGACGTGCGCCGCCAGCTCCTTGGCGATGTCCCCCACCGAGGACTCGGGATCCGCATCAAGAACCACGTCGGCGGTGGCACCGCCGAGCGGATCGACGACGGTCAGAGTCAGGCGCACTCTCGTCCTCCCCAGCCACCTGAGGCCGCTCCCGGAACGCCGGCCACAGTGCCCACGACGATAGCCGCTCCCGCCTTCCCGCAGGCAACGAGCCGTGTGAGGGCTCCTTGAAGACCCGCCGCCGGTCACGGGCCATGCGGCGCCCGCCCGCACAAGGCCGGAGCGCGCCCGTGACAGAACCGGGGTGTGCTCCTGCAAGCGCCGTAAGTAAGCTGCTTGCTCAGTGCGGAAGATCGCATCATCCGCATCAGGAGCCACGGGGGTTGGCCCTGCGGCGAGTTGAAGCATGGAGGACGCCACATGGCCGGCGGCAAAGACGCAGACATCACATACGAGAAGATGCGCCACGCTGCGAAGCGTCTGGGCCACGAGAAGGAGAAGATGGAGGACAAGCTCCACGGGCTCGACAGCTACATCGACACCCTGGTCGCGGACGGCTACACCACCGCGAAGGGTTCGCAGGCCTTCGACGACTCCTTCAAGGAGTTCACCAAGGGCATGAAGGACACCCTGGAGGGCCTCAAGGGCATGGCCAAGTTCCTCGACGACGCCGCGAAGGCGTACGAGGACCTGGACGACCAGCTGGCCAAGGGCGTCAAGGGGAAGTAGCGCCGCGCGTCCGGGGCGATTCGTGGGCGCGACGGGGCACTTGTGGTGTCCCGGCGCGTCCGTGGTCCCATCGAAGGACCCCGGCCCGGTGCGGCGACCGTCGGGGACTCGCTGCCCCCACTCACGCCCCGCACGTCGTGGATCGGCTTCAGCAGCGGCCCCCGCCCGGCCCACCGGACGGTCATCGCTCGTTGCTGAGGTGGAGGCTTCTGGCGAATTCGTCGATGGCGTCGAAGGAGGCTTCGAGGAGCGCCGGGTCGTCGTAGTGGCCCTTGAGGACCAGATCGATCCGGTGTTCCGGATCGTTCCACGCGTACGCGACCGAGAGCATCAGACCGCCGTCGGGACCCGGCCAACTGCACAGGCTGCGCAGACCCTCGCCGAAGTGAGGGGAGACGAAGGGGACCGTCTCCACGCGCCGGCCGGCGGCGGCGGTCGCCGGATCGGGCTCGGCCAGCATGCTCAAGTGCAGGTCGCTGTGCTCCTCGTCGCAGGCGAACTGCTTGGTGAAGAAGACCAACGGCGCGGCCTGGAGTGGCATGGCACCGAAGACGAACGCCTGGTCGGCCTGCACGCGGTCGCGCAGCATGGTGGCCGAGCCTTCCAGGAACTTCCTCGTCTGCCGCTTCTCACGCCAAGTGAGCTTGCGCCGATGGAGCAGGGCACCGGCATCTAGGTGGAGGTCCATCCATTGCCCGAACTCGGATCTGCTGCCTCCCAGCGGCATGGGAAACCACAGGGCTGGATCGGCATCGGTCTCTACGATCATCATGCGTAGCTCCAACGGAAAGTCGTCATCACGGCGTCGAAGAGCTCGACCAGGATCTCGGCGAATTCGGTGCCCATGTCGGGGGCGATCAGCGTGCTGAAGGAGAAGGTCAGCCACTGAGCGGGGACACTGTGCGGAATCGGCACGGTGTACTGCACCCGCCAGGTCGGAACCTCGACTCCGTTGTCCGGATCGGCAGCAAGCCGCCGCAGGGTCCGTACGGCCGCCGTCCCGTCGACCTCGCGAACGGAGGCGTCCTCGGCGTCACGTGCGAGATCTCTGAGTACGGCTTCGGGCGCGACGTCGCCTGTCGGTGCCGCCAGCGGCTCCGAGGCGACGAACGAAGCCGGGATGATGATTCCGTGCATGCGCTCGACGGGGAGATACAGCGTCAGTCCGTGCGACTTCCGTGCCTGCCGGACGGTCTGCTTCAACTCCTTGGTCAGCCGCAGACGTGCCTTGGGAATGTCGTCCTTCGGGAATCCGGCTGGGAGTTGTGCCACGGATTTCCCTACGATCCGCTGAATGGCCTCGCTCGTGCCGTTGCGCAGTGGAACGGTGTCCCATCCGGGCGGCGGGACGATGTTGAACCCGCTCGGGGCACAGGCGGATTCCACTGGGGGCTCAGGAAGCGACACTGCGGTTCCGAATCTTCTCGGCGATCCAGGTGACGCCGACCAGCACGGTGAACAGAGGGGATGCGACGATCCCCGGCCAGAAGGAGCTGATGAGGCTGGGAAGCAGAAGGGACCATCCCATGGCGAGATCCCGGGTCAGCAGCGGCGGCCTCCTGCTGGGCGTGGGATTCTTGATCAGGATCCACAGAAGATGGAGCAGGCAACTCGTCAACAGGGCCCAGTAGACCGGGAACAGGACGTCGCGGCCGGCATCGGGGATCAGGAGCGAGACCACGATCAGCGGGGCGATGGAGACCAGCGCGCCGATGATGGTCACCCGTACCCGGAAATTCGGGCCGGTGCCCAACTGCTCGCGGAGGGACTCAGCCATCCCTCCTCCTTTCTCTGTCGCGTCCGGCGTCGTTCCATGTGCGCACGCGAGCGTTCACCAGTGCGTGTCCGCGGCGGGCATCCAGCCGCTCTCCTTCCAGGTGTTGTAGCCGTCGTTGTACGGCTTGTCGCCGGGGAGGAGTCCGTGCTCGTTCAGCCAGCCGACGGAGTCGCTCTTGCTCAACGACTTGTCCATGACGTCGACGCCCATGCCCGCGTACGCGGCGCCCATGGACGCCCCGTACCCCAGATGCCCGAGTGCGGAGCCACCGCCCGACACGGACCCGGGGAAGACTCCCTTGTTCGCCCGGAACTGTCCGAACAGCCCCGCCGCCTCGTCGTCCCCCAGGTGCAGCCATTTGGAGACCGTGGACACCGGGGTCGGGCCCTTGGCCACCAGCCCTGTGTCCCGGGAGATCTTCTTGAGGGTGAAGGTGCGCAGGTCCGAGAAGAACCTGCGGGAGACGTCGTCCTGAGCACCCGCCATGGCCCTGCTCAGATCGTTCAGCATCCCTTTGTGGGACCGCAGTCCGGCTTTGAGCCCGGCGGTCCGGCTGCTCTGGGCGGCGGCGGTGGTCACCTTGTTCGCGCCCTTGAGCATGTTGATGCCGCCACGGCCGATGCCCATCAGGAGCAGGCCACCGATGTCGAAGGCCAGATCGGTCCAGGACGCGTCACCGGAGGCGACCAGCACGGATCTGGCCAGGATGGTCAGCAGGGCGATCCCGAGAACCAGGAAGTTCAGGCCGGGAATCCAGATGGCGATGATGCCGGCGATGGTGGCGATCCAGCCGAGGGCGTCGAGGACCGTCTTGATCCAGTCCGCGTTGTCGTGGAACCACCCCTTGATGTTGTCCCAGACGGAGTCCTCGATGACGTCGTCGATCTCGTCCCTGATCTTGCGCGCGTGGTGGTCGGCACGGGTGTCGCGTTCGCCGGTGATGGCGTCCAGCTGGTTCCGGTACGTCTCAAGGGGGTCTTCGCCGGGTTCGCCCGCGGACGGCTTCGGGTCGCCCTTGTCGCCGGAGCCGGAATCCCTGGCCCTTTCCGCCTCGATCTCGTCCCGCTTCTCCTTGGCCCGGCGCAGCACGCGGTCGGCATCGGACTGGAAGTCCTCCAGCTCGTTCGCCCACGTGGTCAGATGGCCGTGGACTCGCTCGTAGCGGCCGGCCACCTCCCGCATGTGTTTCTCCAGCGTGGAGGAGTCCTCGCGCAGGCGCTCGACATACTTTCCCCTGAGCCTGTCCTCCTTGCTGATGGCTTGGAGGTTCTTGGCCTGGTCCCGGAGCTTCTTGGCGACCGACACCATGTGCCGGACCTCGGCACGGATCTCTTCCGGGTCGCCGGGTACCGGGTCCGTGTCGCGCAGCGGCTGCCAGTCGGCCGGGCGTCGCTCGGATGTCGCTGTCGTCACTTCTTCGGCTTCTTCTCGTCGCGCTTGCTCAGTTCGTCGTCGAGATCCTCGAAGGCCTTCTTGGTGCCGGCTACGAGCTTGCCGACCGACTCGATGCTCTCGATGAGCTTGGTCCGGTAGTCGTCCCAGTTGTCGACGAAGTCGACCATGACATCGGCCACCGCATCCGAGCCCCAGTGCCGGTGCATGTCGTCGCGACGGTTCTCGATGTCCTTGAACGTCCTGTGGAGCTGGCCGAGTTTCCGCTCGGACTCCGCGAGGAAGTCGTAGTCGACCGTCAGGTCCGGCTCTGCCACTGAGACCCCTTCTCTCGCAGGCCGTCGGCTTCGTCGCTGTCCGAGGCGGCCGGCTGTCCGGTCGTGGTCGCAACGAGCGCGGCAGCAACGTGCAAAGGGCGGTGCTCCAAGTCGGGCCCCTCGGATGACAAAGGTATGGTCAAGAGCCACGACGATATAGGTGTGCCCGATGGTTCCGCCAGGCCGAGCTGTCTCCGAAAGGCCCTTCAGGAGGCGCCGAATGTGCGCGAATCAGGCAACTGTCCGTTTCTGATGGGTGCCCGTCTCCGACACGTCGGGCACGGGCGCACGGCTGACGCCGAGAGCTCGGCAGCGGGGGCGACCCTTCGCGGCCGCTATCGATGCGCCCCGCGTTCGTCCCGGAACGCCGGCGACAGGTCGCCGGCGACGCGTGCGTCCTCAGGCGCGACGTGTCGACGGCTTGTGGCCGGATCTCAAAGTCCCCTGGTCACAGCTGAACCGTCCGCTGCGGTGCGGTGGTGTCCGGCGCCGGGTGCGGTTCCTGATCCGTGTCGGCGAAGGACACGGTCTGCAGGACGGCCGTGGTCATGTCGCAGAACTCGCCCCAGTACTCCATCGCGGCGGTGTCGACCGTGACGACGGCCGTGTAGGGACCTGTCGGGAACGGGATGTGGATCTGAATCTGCCCGGTGGTCAGCGTGACCTCCGTGCCGCCGGCCGTCACCTCGGGGCTCAGGGTCAACTCGCGTACGGATATGCAGGAGACGGCCGACCCGCAGGGCAGGTCGAGCCGACGGGCGTCGTTGAGCGGGTCGGAGGCCAGAACCGCCAGGATGCCCTGAGCGGCGATGTCCGGGTCCGCGTGGTCGGAGGCGTAGGCGGCGACGGTGAAGGAGCAGTGGGCCACACCCTGTTCCTCCAGGCCGAAGAGGCCGAAGGCGGAGTAGGCGAGTCCTGCCGTGGCCATCGCCTCCGTGACGAGCTCGTAGTACGGCGTCGTCGACTGCCAGAGCTCACTGTCCCCACCGGGATACAGGCCACGCACGAACTCCGCGGCGGCCGCAGCCCGTTCGCTGGCGGAGACCCCGACCGGCAAGGCGTGAAAGCCGTCCGGGACGACGAACGACATGGGCGGGATCGTGCGGGCCGAGAGCGTCGGGTCCAGCCGGGAGATCTCGGTCACCGTGTCCGGCCCTCCGGTGACGCGTCCGCCCCGGACGGGTCCACGTAGTGGGTCAGGGTCTGCTCCATGCCGTTCGAGAGCGGCACCCGCAGATGCACCGCGATGGTGCCGTCGTCCAGTCGCTCCAGCTCCGGCGGCTTCTCGACCGGCAGCACGGTGCCGACCGACCGCGACACACGGATCGGTGGTTCGGCGACGAGCTCCGCGACGCGGCCGCGCTGTTCGGAGGTGATCTCGTCCATGGCCACCCGGCGGCTCTCGCCCCGCAGAGCTGCGATGAGTCGGGCGGCGTCACCGGCTTTCCACCGGGTCCACGATCCGTCCGTGAAGCGGAGCCTCACATCGGAGCCGCTCTCGGAGTACGGCATACCCTCGGCGGCCGCGACGGTCTCCCGCGGTGTCTCCCACAGTTCCTCGGCGGGAGCCAGTCCCGCCGTCGCGTCCACACCGAGGACGAGGAGCCGCTGATCGGTCAGCACGAACTCGGTCCGGTACGACTTCGCCCGGCGGGCCGGATCCAGTTGCCAGGGCAGGGTCCGGGCAAGGGTTCCCGGCGCCGCCCAGACGACCGGGAAGTCGTCGACCTCGTTCTCCGGCTCCTGCGGTCTGCCGGAGCTGCGTGGTTCACCGAACGGGGCGCCGCTGGGCGCCGCCGCGTTCGCGATCATGTTCAGCAGGAGGGGAATGCCGAGCAGGGCGACGTCCAGGACACGGACGCCCGCGCGGCCGCCCTTGCCGCGGGGGGTGAAGCCGGGGCCGGGCGGCCACCCGCGCAGTTGCGCCTCGATGTCCTGCCGCTCGGTGTCCCGGAACGAACGCAGCCCGGCGACCCGGGGCGCCAGTCCGGTCGCGAAGGAGGCATTGGCCCGCAGGATCAGGTCTTCGTCCTGGGATGGGTACCAGTCCATGGCCTCATGTCCTCTCAGTGAGCCGTCGCGGAGTCATGGAAACGGTCCCCCGGGTGCATCATCTCGCCGATGTGCGAGGGGATGGACCACGCCTTGGGTGCGATCTTGATGGCGGCGTCGATGCCTCGTCCCAGGTTGCTCATGGAATCGATCTTGTTCAGGCCGGGTATGCCCCGTGTACCGATCCACTGCCCGTTGCGGATGTTCTGCTCGGCGACGAGGCTGAGCCGGTTCATGACGCCGCCCTCGGTCGAGATGAAGCCGCCCGCCTTGATGCCCCACAGGCCGACCGTGCGGCCCTTGACGGTGAAGCTGACGGCGCCCGCGACATTGTCACCCACACCGATGATGTTCCGGCCGATCGTGGTGACGCCCTTGAAGCCCTCGCCGAGTTCTGCTGCGCGCGCGGCAGCGGTGGCGCCGTCGGCGACCTTGACGCCCTTGCTGAAGGCGCCGATCCCCGGGAGCGAGCCGAGCGCGTCGAAGCCGATGCTCACCCAGCTGACGTCCGCGCCGGCCGCCTTCGCGACGAGGTGTGACACGAGGGCCAGGCCGCTGGTCACCACGGCCGCGGCGGCGAAGATCGCACCGATGGGCTCGAACGGCGCCGTGATGATGGCCAGCATTCCCAGGATGCCGCTCAGATCGCTGAGCAGGTCGCCGACCATCTTGATCAGATCGGCGTGGTCCTCCAGCCACTCGCCGGTGGCGTCCCACGCGTCCGCGATCCCGTGCCCCAGCTTGTCCCAGAACCCGGGCTCGTCCGGTGCGATGTCGGCGGCCTTGTCGAGGTCCTTGCTGATGAGGGCCGCGGCCTTCTTGTAGCGGTCCTCGAGGTCGTGGACGTCGCTGATGACCTTGTCCACCGCGCCGGACGCCTTGCCGAGCTCGTCGCTGCCCTTGCCCTCGGCCTTCTTCTCGGCCTTGTCCTCGGCGTCGAGCTTCTCGCCGGCGGTCTTCTCCAGCCGGTCGGCCTCGTCCTGGAAGCCGGAGAGCTGCCCGGCCCAGCGGTGCAGGGCGCGCGACGCCTTGTCGAAGGAGTCGTGGCTCTTCTTGATCAGCGGCGTGACATCGGTGGAGATGTGCTCGCTGAACGCGATCGCGGTCCTGCCCTTCCAGGCGCCGCACTCGATCTGCTGCAACTCCCGTAGCGCCGTACCGAGTTCGCCCGCGAGTCCGCCGAGCTTCTTGGCGAGCTCACGCGTCTGCTCGACGTCACCCGGCGTCGGGTCCCAGCCTATGTGGGGGAAGGGAGGGCGTCCCATGCGTGCCTCAGTGCCCCTTCTTCTTCGGGGACTTGAGCGATTCGGCGAGGTCCAGGTCGAGCTTCTCGAAGGACTCACCGATCTTGTCGATCATCTTGATGGCGCCCTGGGTGTGCTTGCCGAGCTGCTTGATGCCGTAGCCCCAGTCGTCGGCGAAGTCGTGTACGTCGTCCACGAGACCCGCGTCCCCGACGACCGAACCGTCGGTGCCGCGCAATGTGCGGCGGGCGGTGTCCATGCGGTCCGTGACGGTGGAGAACGTCTTCCTCAGATCCTCGAAGATCGTGCCTTCGAGCCGTAGATCACTCACGATGTCCGTCCCCGTTGCCTCTGTGAACAGATCGCCCCGACGGGAGCGTGAGCGGACGCCCCTCCGGTCACGGCGATCGTCCGGCCAATCCTAGGGACGCTTTCGGCCGGTGCGCCCGGGAGGGCACCTCTCCAGGTGTTGTTTGGGGTGCCTATGGGGCTGCGTTTGCCTGCCCTTGGCGTGGTCGGGGAGTTTTCGCTCTTGCGTATCGCGAAGGGTTGGATCGGGGGGGATTGGGGTGGCTGGGAAGGTTTTGTGTGGACGGTCGCGTACTCGCTGGAAGGGGATCGCCTCGCGCGCATTCCGACATCACCACGCGAATGGCGTCCACCCGCACGATCGTCTGGAAGTGACGGAGTGGTCCGAGGGCTCTCGCGAAGGCGGCCGGACGACGGGGACCCGTGCACAGGAAGCCGACGAAGGATGGACGACGGATACTCGTGCGGTCGAGGGTCGAGGGTCGAGGGTCGAGGGTCGAGGGTCGAGGGTCGAGGGTCGACTCAGGAGAAGCCATGGACATTCGCGCAGTTGTGACCGGTTTTCCGAACGCCGCCCCGCTTCCGGGACTCGAAGCCGCCTGGCACTGGACGCCGGCGCCGGGCATCGACTTCGCCGGGGCGCTCTCGGCCGATGGCGAGCGTCTGCTTCAACTGAGCGGCAGGGATTCCTACGACCAGGAACTGGCGGCAGCCGCCTTGATGTTCGCGAGAGACCATGAAGCGGACATCTTTCTTCGCAACCCCCATCTCGGGGCGGCCGCGGGCTTCGTGGCACCGCAAGGGCGGACGTTCGACGTCGTCGCCGGAGTGGGCGCCGAAGTACACCGCTTCTACCGTGTCGAGAATCCGGACCTGACCCCGTTGGTCCGTCTCGTGTTCCCGGCGTACGCCGGCGAGTTCTCCGGGGACGAGACGCTCGACGAGGCGGTGACCCGGTATCGGATGCTGCGCATGAACAACCTGGATCGGGACCCCGTTCCCTACCTCAAGATGCGCTACGCGAATACGCGGACGAAGAGCCGGAGCACGGGCCCGGGACGTGGATTCACCGCGCCACGCCGCCTGTTGGCGGAGATCCAGCTGCTGGAAGGGGGTCCGGGCAGCTTCGTCGAGTTCGAGAACAGGCATCACCAGGTGTGGCGCGTGGAGTGGCACGACGTCCACCTCGTGGCGGAGTGGGAGCCGGATGCCGGTGCGCCGAAGGAGATGCAGCTCGATGAGCTGCTGTCTTTCGCGGAACGCTCCTTGTACGTCTGAGCGAGATGTCGGGCCGCTGATGCGTGACGAGGCCGAGGTGCCCGAATGACGCCGCACGTCACCTCGTAGGCTGACCCGGCCGAACTGAAGGACGAGCAACGGGGGACGCGTCATGGCCCGCTACATGGAGACGCTCACCATCGAGCGCGGTGGCTTCCGCATCAAGGTGCCCGAGTCGTGGTGGGAGTTCGACGTGCGGCCCGAGTCCCGCGACGACTCCGTACGGCGCATGGTCGGCGAACGGATCGAGCAGCACCCGGAGCTGGCCGCGTACCGCGACACGTACACCGCCTTCCTGCGGAAGTCCGCGGCCGACGCGTGGAAATCGGGCGCGCTGTACTGCGGCTGCATGGCGGAGAGCTTCGGCGGGGACACCCCGATCACCGCGTCCGTCACGGTCTCGATCGTCGGCGGCCGGACCCAGTCCGGTGACCCCCTCTCGACGGACCCCGCGACGATCGCGGGCCGGCTCGCCGTACGCGAGGCGAAGAAGGAGGGCGACGCCTGGCGGAAGGTGACCACGGTCGACATCCCCGGCGTCGGACCGGCGGCCCGCACCTACGGCATCGAGGACATTCCCGTACCGGACGACGCCCTCAACCGCACCGTCCGCGCCGTGCTCATGCAAACGTTCATCCCCGTGCCGGGCCAGGAGGGCAAGGTCGCCCTCGTCACCGGGAGCAGCCAGGTACTCGACCTCGCGGACTCCTTCTTCGACATCTTCGACGCCATCACCTCGACGTTCCGCTTCGCGAACTAGACCGGGCGAACGGCCTTCCCGTCACGCGCACATCCCTAGTAACTTCGATCGTTCGTACGGTTGTTGTGGTGTGGGCGTGACGGGGGTTGCGGTATGGCGGGGAATCGGCCGGGGGACTGGCATGTCCTGGACCTGGACAAGGACCCCACTCCCGGTGATCCGGACCGCGTGCGCCATCTGGCGAAAAACCTGCATGACTTCGCGGACGATGTCGGGGAGGCGTTGCGGTCGGTCAAGGGGATGGCGGACGAGGACGCTGTTCTGAAGTGGGCGGGGAAGTCGGCGAAGGCGTTCGGGGACGAGTTCTCGGGTGTGCCGAAGCAGTTGAAGAAGTTGAAGAAGTCGTACGAGATGGCCGGGGATGCGCTGGCCGTGTATTGGCCGGTGTTGGAGCGTGCGCAGGCGCTGGCGGACAAGGCGCTGGCGAAGGGGCGTGAGGCGCGGTCCGACCTGTCGTCGGCCAAGTCGCGTCTGTCGTCTGCGGATTCGTGGGTGGAGCGGGCGAACGAGGAGGCGGACAAGTACAAGGACGATCCGACCGGGAGCAAGGACAAGGAGAAGCCGGACGAGGGCAAGGTGCGTGCGGCGACGCGGGATGCGCAGCATGCCAAGTCGGCGCAGACGTCGGCGCGGTCGGACGTGACGAGCGCGAGCGGTGCGTTGGACGCGGCGAAGAAGATGGCCGAGGACGCGCGGAAGATGCGCGAGGAGGCCGCTCGTACGGCGAAGACGAAGATCGACGAGGCGTCGGACGCGGGGATCCACAACCGTAAGTGGTGGGAGGAGGTCGGGGACTGGTTCTCCGACAACTGGGACACCATCGTCGCGGTGTGCAAGGTGGTTGTCGCAGTGGTCGGGATCATCGCGATGATCATCGGCGGGCCGATCCTGGGCGCGATCGTGCTGATCGCCGCGCTCGTCGTCCTCGCGGACACGCTCAACAAATATCGCAAGGGCCAGGCCTCCTTGTGGGATGTGGCGTTCGCGGCGCTGGACTGCATACCCGGCGGCAAGGGGATCACCACCCTCGGCGGATTGGCCAAAGGCTTCAAGTCTCTCGGCAAGATGGGCCTCAAGGGCATGGCCCAAGGCCTCCGCGGCTTGGGCAAGAGCGCTCGGGGCATGCTCGGAGATGCCGCGAGCGGTATGGCCGCGCGGACCAAGAACGCCTATGGCCGCCTGAAGGAACTCGTGCGTGGCTGCGGTGACCCGGTGGACATGGCGACCGGCAAAATGTTCCTCTCGCAGACCGACGTCCTGCTGCCGGGCACCCTGCCATTGGTGTTCACGCGACGGGTCGAGTCCGGTTACCGAGCGGGCTGGTGGTTCGGGCCGTCCTGGTCTTCCACGGTCGACCAGCGTCTGGAGATCGATGACCAGGGGACCGTCTTCGTCACCGAAGACGGTCTACTGCTGGCCTACGCTCACCCGCTGGGGCCGGACGAACCCGTACTGCCCGACGTAGGTCCCCGATGGCCACTCGTCCGTCTGGACAACGGCGAATACCGTGTGGACGACCGATCGCGCGGCGTGACGCGATGGTTCGCCAGGCCCGTCGCCGGTGTCGCCTTGCTCCGTCGCATCACGGATCGCAACGGCAGCGCGATCGAGTTCGACTACGACGAAGCCGGCACCCCGTTGGCGATCAGGCATTCCGCGGGCTACCACGTGAGGATCAGCACCTCGGACCATCGCGTGACAGGGATTCATCTGGTGGGCGGTGACGCGGAGGGCGTGGACGTCACCGTCATGAGCTACGGCTATACGGACGGCAGCCTGACCAGCGTGGTCAACTCCAGCGGCCTGCCCCTGCGGTTCGGCTACGACGAACAGCTTCGCGTGACCTCATGGAGGGACACGAACAACAGCAGCTACACCTACGTCTACGACCAGTGGGACCGCTGCGTCGAGGAAGGCGGCGAAGCCGGGCACCTCGCTGTCTCCATCGACTACGACGACGTCGACCAGGCTTGGCCGGACGACCGGATCACCACACTGACGACCTCGGAGGGAGCAGTGACCCGCTTCGTCGTCAACGACGCGTTTCTGGTCGTGGCCGAGGTCGATGCCTGCGGCGGTGTGACGCGCTCCGAGTATGACGCCGACCAGCGACTGGTCTCGGCGACCGATGCCATGGGGCACATCACGCGATTCACCTACGACCCGTCCGGTCATCTCGTCGCCGTGGAACGCCCCGATGGCGGATCGACGCGTTGTACGTACAACGATCTGGGGCGGGTTGCCTCGGTGACGCTGGCGGACGGGTCCACGATCTCGCGGACGTACGACGGTCGCGGCAACTGCACCTCAGTGACAGATCCGCTCGGGGCCACCACACAATACGAGTACGACGAAACGGGGCAGATCTGCGCTGTCACCGATGCGTTGGGCGCCACCACATCTGTGCGTAACAACCCGGCTGGACAGCCGATCGAGATCACGGACCCATTGGGGCATCGGCTGACCCGTGACTACGATCCCTTCGGCCGCGTACGAGCCACAACCGACCCGCTGGGGTCCGTGAGCAGGTACTGGTGGACAACCGAAGGCAAGATTGCTCGGTTTGTCGGACCGGACGGGACCGAACAGCAGTGGAGTTACGACGGGGAAGGAAACTGTCTCCGTCACGTCGACGCCAACGGCGGCGTGACGACGTACGAGTACACCCACTTCGATCTGCTCAGTGCTCGCACAGGTCCCGATGGAAGCCGCTACGAATTCACCTATTCCCCTTCACTGCGGCTGACCCGTGTACTGGGTCCCGAACGCCTTGCGTGGACATACCGTTACGACGCGGTAGGCCGTCTTGTCGGCGAGCAGGACTTCGACGGACGACAGGTGGCGTACGACCGGGACCCGGCGGGGCGCGTGGTCGCGCGGACCAATCCCCTCGGTGAGGTGGTCCGGTACACCCTTGATGAACTGGGCCGAACTGTCAGGAAGGACGCCGCGGGCAAGGTCACCACGTACGTCTACGACCGAGGCGGGATGCTCCAAAGTGCCGTGAATCCGGACTGCGAGATCACCTGGCATCGGGACGGCGCGGGCAGGGTGGTCGCCGAGACAGTGAATGGCCGCACACTTTCGTGCCGATACGACGCCAGAGGGCGACGTGTCGCGAGGACCACTCCTGCAGGAGCGACGGCAGAGTACGCGTACGACGATGCAGGGCGCCCTGTATCGCTGGTCACCTCAGGACGTGTCATCGACTTCCGCCACGATGCCGCAGGCCACGAGATCTCACGTCTGTGGGGCGACTCGACCGCACTGACGCAGGACTGGGATCCGGCCGGGCGCTTGGTGGGGCAGACGCTGTCGGCGGCCGGCGAACCGGTGGAGCAGCGGAGCTATGCGTTCCGCGCGGACGGACACCTCAGTGTGATCGACGATCTGCTCGGCGGCCGGACCGAGTTCGGTCTGGACGGTACTGGGCGTGTCACCGAGGTACGCGCCCGTGACTGGGTCGAGGCGTATGCCTATGACGCTGCGGGAAATCAGACCCGAGCGGCCTGGCCCGCTCGTCAGTCGGGCAAGGACGTCCAGGGAGACCGGGCATTCGAGGGCACCAAGCTCAACCGCGCAGGCTCTGTGCATTACGAGTACGACGCCGTAGGGCGGATCGTGACGCGGCGCAGGACCCGCTTGTCCCGCAAGCCCGATGAGTGGCGCTACGAATGGGATGCCGAGAACAGGCTCATGTCGGTGACCACGCCGGACGGTATGGTCTGGCGCTATTTGTACGACCCTTTCGGGCGCCGTATCGCCAAGCACAAGCTGACTGCTGACGGGGGGACAGCAGTTGAGGTGACCCTCTTCACATGGGACGGTTCCGTCGTCACGGAGCAGACGACCACGGCGGCAGATCTCCCCCAACCCGTCACGCTCACCTGGGACCACGACGGAATACGTCCGCTCGCCCAGACTGAACGCATCACGGATGCGTCGTCCCAGGAAGAGATCGACAGCAGGTTCTTCGCCATTGTCACGGACCTCATCGGCACGCCGACGGAACTCGTCGACGAGGCAGGGACAGTTGCGTGGCGCGCGCGAAGGACTCTGTGGGGTGTTACCGCATGGGCGGCGAACAGCGCGACATACACGCCCCTTCGTTTCCCCGGCCAGTACCACGATCCGGAAACGGGTCTGCACTACAACCACCATCGCTATTACGACCCTGAAACGGCCCGATACGCATCGCAGGACCCGCTGGGTCTCGAGCTCGCACCGAATCCCGTCGCCTATGTGCACAACCCGTGGACGTGGGCGGATCCGCTCGGCCTCGGGCCGTGCAATGGTGTGTATGCCTACAACGGACAGGTTCATTATCTGCCGTTGGACGAATACGGTCGCGCCACGGGTGTCGATGCGCTGATCACTCGCGACATGCTCAGGCAGGGCACTCCTGCGGCCAGTGAGATCCATCCTTCCGGCTGGAGCGGCCACGGCACGCTCTACAACGAGGGACGAGGGCATCTGCTGGCCGACCGCCTGGGGGGATCCGGGGATCTGGAGGAGAATCTGGTCACCCTCACACAAGACCCCACGAATACGCCCATCATGCGTGACCAGATCGAGCAGCAGATCTTTGACGCGGTGGATGGTGGGCAGATGGTGACCTACCACGTCCGGGCCCATTACCCTGAGCCGGGCGATGTCGCACCGCACCAGCTCACCTTCCACGCGCGCGGCGACGGTGGGTTCCGCCTGGACAGGGTCCTTGAGAATCCGGCAGGAATGTTCAGGCTCGGAGAGACGGAGATGCTGTGACCGCACAGGACGATCTTCTGCAACTGGTGCCACCGCCCGAAGGTGCGGAGGTGGAGGTGGACTGGCCCCGGTTCGAAGAAGCGCTGGGGGTGGTGCTGCCGGACGACTACAAGTGGCTGGTCGAACGATACGGGCCGGGTTCGTTCAACAGCTTCCTTTACATCCTGCAGCCCGTCTCGCCTTTCCATCCGACCCGCCTCGTAGAATCCGCTGACCGGGCGGCCGAGATCCTCGACGAGTTGCGGGAGAACGGGGAAAAGATTCCCTACGAGACCGATGAACTGCTGCCCGTCGGTAAGACCGACAATGGGGACACCCTCTATTGGGTGACGCGTCCGGAGGTTCAGCCGAATTCGTGGACTGTCGTGGCGAACGGCGCGCGCAATACGGAATGGCCACACTTCGACGGAGGCATCGTCGCATTCCTGGTGGCCGTACTGTCCGGCGCGCATCGTGTGGAGATCTTCCCTCGCGACTTCCAGAAGGCTCAGCCTGTTTTCGAAGGCTATCCGTCTCCCGGGGCGCGGCGGCGCTGACCCTCGCCCCTGCGCTCCCGAGCGGGGTGCGGCGGGTAACCCTCCAGGCCTGGGACGCGTACGACGTAGATCCCGTGGCCGCACTCCCCGCACTGTGCCTCCGCATAGCCGGTGGGGCTCTCCGGCCGTCCGGTCTCGCGGCATGTCACCGCATGCGCGCCGCAATTGGGGCAGGCTGCGTCGGCTGCTGCCGTCTCGCCACGCATCACCTCTCTCGCCAGTTCCGACCATCTGGCGGCGAGCTCACTGCTGATCGGCCCATCCTGATCCACCCCGTCATTGTCGTCGGTGGTGGGCTTCACTTGAAGAAGCCGGGGCGCCGGTGCCGCAACCGGTCCCGTGCCCGGAAGGGCGAGTCAGACGAAACACAGGTGACATGCCGATCGAAGAGTACGAACAGCCCCTCTCCGTGTACCGCCTGCTCCCGGGCATGAGGGAGTACCAGACCCTCCACCTCGACAACTCGGTCGTGGACGTGATGCGTTGGCAGCTGCAGGGCTCGGTAGGGCTGTACCCCGCGGAGTTCACCGCGGAGCGGGGCGGCCATTCGCGCTGGAAGAAGAACGAGTTATTGACCGGAACTCCCGGCTGCCCCGTTCTGAGCCGCCGTATCGCGGATCTGCTGCGGGACGACCTGGAGAAGGCGGGCCGGCTGCTGCCCGTGCGGATCGAGAAGGCGGCGGCGGACGAGTATCTGTTGTACCTGGTGGAGCGGGTGGCGGACTGCCTGGACATGGAGAGGTCGTCACCGCCGGACCAACTGGGCCGTGTGCAGCGGTCGGTGTTCCGGCCGGAGGCGGTGCCGGTGGATGTGCCGGCCTTCCGCTCGACGGGGTTCCCTACGGCTGTCTGCTGGAACGGCTGGGCGGTCGAGCGTCTGACCGCCCTGTTGGGGGACCAGTTGGAGGTGCGGCTGGTGTGGTCGGAGGATCCGGCTCTGGTTCCGCACCACAACCCGTGGGGGTTCTGACATGAGCGACGAAGCCGGGGCAGTGGCCCTCCGCGAGCATGTGCTGAAGGAGGCCGTGCGCATCGTGGACGGCTTCCCCGAGGAGCTCAAGCCCGAGATCTACGTTGTCTCGTTCCGCATCTGGCGCGTGGGTCAGGACCCTCGCCGTCCGTACCTGGCCGTCGGCTACAACACCGAGAGCGAGGTCCGCCGGGTCCTGGAGCAGGAGTGCTCGTACGAGGGGACGGCCCGGTGGGAGTACGCGTACTGGCTCCTGGAGGGTTTCGAGACGGTCGGCCACGTGCCCGAAGACCCGGTCGGCAGCGCCCTGCACCTGGCCGAGGCGAAGGCGGAGGGGCTCTGGTACGAGGACGACGACACACTCTGCGAGGACGAGCGGGACGCCCGCGACGACGAACTCGTCGCGCACTTCGACGCCGTCTGCATCGACACCGCGCGACGCCTGCGGGCCGACGGGCACCTCGAACGGGCCCTCGGACGACCGGTGCCGATCGTGGTGTTCGACATGGACCGACCCGGCTGGGAGACGGAAGCCACCGAGGCGGCCAACCCTCCCGAGGCGATCACCGGGTTCGCGGAGCATCAGGCGGGGCTGTGAGGGCGTGCAGGGGCGCCCCACCCCGGTTGGTGTCCCAGAAGGATGGACGGCCGTGATGGTCGGCGTGCGCCGCAGTGTCGACAGGTGCCTGACCGAACTCTTTTCCTGCAGGGTCGAGCAAAGGGAGGGTTGCATGGATCCGGCTGCTGTCGTATCGGGTTTTCCGGGTGTCGAGGATTTTTCGGGAATCTCGGACGCCTGGCACTGGTCTCCCGTTCCCGGGCTCGACTTCGCTGCGGCGCTCAGCGGGGATCGTCGGCATCTCTTCCAGGTGAACGCCCGTGACTCCTACGATGAAGGGCTGGTCCGCGCGCTCCTCGTGGCGGCACGCGAGAACGGCTCCCGACTCCTGTCCGGCGACGCGCCGCTAACCACGATTCCCGGCTTTCGGTATCCGGGGCGTGACTTTGACGTCCTCGCCGCTGCGCGTCCGGGTGCGCACCGCTATCACGAAGTGCAGCAACCGGAACTGCAGAAAGTGACCTGGGCGGTCTTCCCCGGATACGAGTGTGAATTCGCTCGCCCCGACCGCTATTCAGTGGAGGATGCCCGGGAGAGCTTCCTCAGGTTCCTCACTCCGGCCGACCTCGACCGGGGGCCGACTCCCTTCCTCAGGGTGCGGTACGACAACACCGTGACCAAGGGAGGGACGGACGGTCCGAACGGCGTCCTGGTCAAGCCGCAGACTTTGTACCGTGAACTCGAACTGCTCGACGGCGCCCCGGGAAGCTTTGTCGAGTTCGAGAATTTCCGCGGACAGGTGTTCCGGGTGGACTGGGACGTGGACTGGATTCTCTCCGGAGGAGCAGAAGGAGGCGGGGCGCGCCGTCTGCGGCTCGATGACCTGTTGGTGTTGGCGGCGAAGTCCCTGCATGTCTGAGGATGGCCGCGGGGAGCCTCGGGGTGGCAGCGAGGCCCCCCGTGACGCCCCACAAGGTGGGACCGGCGCGCCCCACCCCCACGCCGCCACCCCTCACCCCGTCCCCCGTGCGACTGAAAGACCACTGCCGTGCGGCCCGGGCGTGAGCACCTCGTGCAGGCCTCGTGCGCAGTCCGTGACGAATCGCCGGGGCCGGGGCGTTCGTCGATTCGCGGCCGCACACCGGAGCGCCCGGTCGGATTCCCTTTCCCAACAGGGAACCAGACGCCCTCCGTTGCGCGTGAACAATGACGAGTCCACCGATGTCAGTGGTCCCTGACGCGCCTTGAGGGGCTTATGTGCGGCTGATACGGTGCCATGGCTTGACACTCGCTCCAGCGCTGGCTATCCGGCCAGGTCGGGCGGTACGTCCCACTCGGACGGGCCGGGGCGAAGTGTCCCAATTGGCATGTGAATTGGCAGAAATCTTCTTGGGTGTACGGGGAGCGGTTGCGTGAAGATCCAAGAGCGTACGGGGGCGGGAAACAACCGTTCCGCCACGTCGGCGCAGCCGGCGATGGGTGAGCGTCTGCCCTCGGCGCCTCGCGAGCGCAAACCCGCGCTCGCCGCTCTCGCGGTCCTCCTCATCCTCGTCGGCGCCCTCGGAGCCACCATGCTGGTGCTGCGGGCCGGCGACCGTGTCGAGGTCGTCCGGGTGACGGCGGACATCCAGGCCGGCGAGTCCGTGGGCGACCACATCACCTCGGTGATGGTCGCGGACGACGCCTCCATCAACTACGTCCGCTGGAACCAGCGGACCGGCCTCAAGGCGCTCAAGGCGAAGTCCACCATCTACCAGGGGACCGTCGTCATCGGCGACATGTTCGCGAGCAAGAGCAGCCTCCCCGCCGGCAAGGCCGTCGTCGGTCTCTCCCTCAAGGAGGGCCAGTACCCGGCCGACCTGAAGTCCGGCGACATCGTCGCCGCCTACTTCGTCGGTGACAGCTCCTCTTCCTCCTCGTCGTCCTCCTCGGACAGGTCCGGCTCGTCGTCGTCGAGCGGCGGAAGCAGCACGCCGATCGTCTCCGCGGCCCGCGTCACCAGCGTGCCGGACGACAGCGACAGCACCATCAGCAGCACCAACAAGCAGGTCACGGTCACCGTCGACGAGAGTGACGCGGCGCCACTGACCCGCGCCGCCGCCGCCAACGCGGTCTCCCTCGTCCTGGTCTCCGGCAACTGACGGCGAGTGGAGTAGAAGCCATGGCGCTCATCGCCCTCGCCGCCGACAAGGGATCCCCAGGCGTCACGACCGCCGCCGTCGCCCTCGCCGCGGTCTGGCCCCGCCGGGTCCTGCTCGCCGAGACGGACCCCGCAGGCGGCGACCTCGTCTACCGCAGTGCGGCGGCCCACGGCGGTCCGCTGAACCCCAACACCGGCATGCTCTCCATCGCGGCGACCGCCCGGCGCGGCCTCGTACCCGACCAACTCTGGGACCACGTACAGCCGTTGAGCGGCGGCCTGGAGGTGCTGGTCGGGCTCGGCATCGCCGAACAGGCCGCCGGTCTCGCCGGACTGTGGCCCACCCTCGGCCGGGCGTTCGCGCAGCTCGCCGATTCCCCGCACGCGCCCGCCGACGTCATCGCCGACTGCGGCCGGATCAGCGGCGAGACCCCCGTCGTCGAGATGTTCTCGCAGGCCGCCCTGGTCCTGCTGGTCTCCCGCACGGAGCCGGAGGCCATCGCCCGCGTACGCGACCGGGCCGCCGCCCTCGCCGCCAAGCTGCACGGCGGCCCCCGCGGCGCCGCGACCCTCGCCACGCCGCTCATCGGCGTCGTCCTCGTCACCGACCCCGGCGACTCCGCGAAGCTCGTCCACCAGGTCAACGACATGCTGGTGGCGGCGCAGACCGGTGCGCGCGTCGTGGGCACCCTCGCCGACGACCCCGCGGGCGCCGACCAGTTGGCGGGACGCAAGCGCGGACGGCTCGACAAGTCGCTGCTGATCCGCTCGGCCCGCAAGGTCACCGCGGACCTGTACCAGCAGTACGGCGCCGCCTGGTCCGTACCGGCCGCCGGGGCCCACGGGACGCCGGGGCCGCACGGGCAGCCCGCCGCCGGAGCAGGGCGATGACCGCCGTCGACCACCAGCTGGTCAAACGGTTCCGGCAGGACGCCGGTGACCGTATCGCCGAACAGCGTCGCGAGGACCAGGTCCGCGGCGTCACACCGATGTCCAACGAGGACGAACGGCACTACGCGCGGGCGGTCATAGCCCAGATACTCGAGGACTACGCCCGTACCGAGATCAACCTCGGACGCACCCCCCCCGACGCCGAGACCGAGGAGCAGTACGCGGCCGCCGTGCACGCCGCGCTGTTCGGCGTGGGCCGCCTCCAGCCGCTCCTCGACAACCCGGACGTCGAGAACATCGACATCAACGGGTACGACCAGGTCTTCATCGGCTACGCGGACGGCCGCGAGGTCAAAGGTGATCCCGTCGCCGAGAACGACGAGGAACTGATCGAGCTCATCCAGGTGCTGGGCGCCTACTCCGGCCTCTCCTCCCGGCCCTTCGACTCCGCCAACCCGCAGCTCGACCTGCGGCTGCCGGACGGGTCGCGGCTCTCCGCCGTCATGGACGTGACGCGGCGGCCCGCACTGTCCATCCGCCGTGCGCGGATGGGCAAGGTCTTCGTCTCCGACCTGGTCGGGAACGGCACCATCACACCCGAGGTCGCCCACTTCCTCGCCTGCGCCGTCCGTGCCCGCAAGAACATCATGATCGCCGGCGCCACCAACGCCGGAAAGACCACCCTGCTGCGCGCCCTCGCCAACGAGATCCCGCCGCACGAGCGCCTCATCACCGTCGAACGGGCCCTGGAGCTCGGCCTCGACACCTTCACCGACCTGCACCCGAACGTGGTGGCCTTCGAGGAAAGGCTGCCCAACTCCGAGGGGCAGGGAGCGATCACCATGGCCGAGCTGGTGCGCCGATCGCTGCGTATGAACCCCTCCCGGGTCATCGTCGGCGAGGTCCTCGGCGACGAGATCGTGACCATGCTGAACGCCATGTCGCAGGGCAACGACGGCTCACTGTCCACGATCCACGCGAACAGCTCCAGCGAGGTCTTCAACCGCATCTCCACCTACGCGCTCCAGGCGACCGAGCGACTGCCCATCGAGGCCAGCCAGATGCTCGTCGCGGGCGCGGTGAACTTCGTCGTCTTCATCCAGCGGCGCAACAACTACCAGACGGGCGGCCGGCTCCAGCGCATGGTCACCTCGGTGCGCGAGGTCAACGGCGTCGACGGCCGGGTGCTGTCCAGCGAGGTGTTCGCCGAGGCTCCCGACGGACGGGTCGTCCCGCACGCGCCCATCGCCTGCCTCGAGGACCTGGTCGAGTACGGCTACCGGCTGCCCGGCGGCGGGAATTGGGGCTGATCATCGCATGACGGACACGACTTCCCTCGCCGCGCTCGACTCGCTCGGCTCCATGGGCGGGCTGTTCTCCACCACCGTCCTGTTCGCGCTCGCCTCCGGTGTCGCCGTCGGCGGCGGCATCGCGCTGTTCGCCGTCGCCGTCCGCGGACTGCCGGCCAAGCCCGAGCACGAGAAGCAGAAGGCGAGCCAACGGGCAGGTGAGCTCGTCCGGTTCGCCGGCCGACGCGGATCCACCGCCGCCATCGTGGGACTCGTCGTCCTGCTGCTGACCCGATGGGCCGTCGCCGGAATCGCCGCCGGAATCCTCGTCTTCTTCTGGGACAAGCTCTTCGGTGGCGCCTCCGAGGAGCGCGCCGCGATGCGCCGGGTGGAGGCCCTGGCGTCCTGGACCGAGTCGCTGCGCGACACCATCGCCGGAGCGGTGGGCCTGGAACAGGCCATCCCCGCCTCGGCACGCGCCGCGGCCCCCGTACTGCGGCCCCACCTGGACTCCCTGGTGGACCGGCTGCGTTCCCGTACACCGCTGCCCGAGGCCCTGCAGCAACTGGCCGACGAGATCGACGACGCGTCCGCGGACATCATCGTGGCCGCACTGATCCTCAACGCCCGGCTGCGCGGACCCGGTCTGCGCCAAGTGCTCGGCGCACTCGCCAAGTCGGCCCGCGAGGAGGTCGACATGCGCCAGCGCGTGATGGCCCAGCGCGCCTCGACCCGCCGCTCGGTGCAGATCGTCGTCGCGGTGTCGATCGCCTTCGTCCTCGGCCTGTCGATCTTCAACCGCGACTTCGTCAAGCCGTACGGCACGGCGGTCGGGCAGCTCGTACTCGCCTGCGTCTGCGGCCTGTTCGCGCTCGGCTTCTGGTGGCTGCGCAAGCTCTCCACCATCGAGACCCCCGAGCGGTTCCTGGTGCGCGACGAGTCGTCGGTGCAGTTCGTGCGCCCCCGTACTCCGGCTTCCACCGACGAGGCGGTACGTCGATGAACCTGACCATGCCGCTCCTGATCGGCGCCGTCCTGGGCCTGGGCGCCTACGCACTCGTACGCGCTCTCATGCCGTCGAAGCGCAGCGCGGTCGCGCAGGTCGCCCGCATCGACGCGATGCGGGCGCGGGGCGCCGCCTACGAATCCGCGCACCGCGGCGGACAGGACGCCGGGAAACTCGGCAGCCTGCGGGCCCAGGTCGGCACCCGCGTCGCCGACTTCTACCTCCAGCAGGGCTGGGAGCAGCGCTCGCTGCGCGCCGACCTGGCCGTCCTGGACCGGAGCTGGGAGAAGTTCCTCGCGACGAAGGTGCTGCTCGCCGCGGCCGGCGTGTTCTTCGGACCGTTCCTCTTCGCCGTCGTCTGGACGCTCGGCTTCGGCAGCAGCCCGATCATCCCGGTCTGGCTGGCCCTGCTGTTCGCCCTCGTCTTCTTCTTCCTCCCCGACGTGGAGGTGCGGCGGGACGCGGCGGACAAGCGGCGCGACCTGCGGCGCGTGATCGGCGCGTACCTGGACCTCGTGTCGATGAGCCTGGCCGGCGGCCGGGGCCTGCCCGAGGCCCTGATGGCCGCCGCCGAGGTCTCCGACGGGTGGGCCACCCAGCGCATCCGCAACGCGCTCGCCGACGCCCGCATCACCGGCATCAGCCAGTGGCAGGCCCTCGGCTCGCTGGGCGAGGAACTCGGCGTCGAGGAACTGAAGGACCTGTCGGCCTCCCTGGCGCTGGTCGCGGACGACGGCGCGAAGGTCCGCGAGTCGCTCGCCTCCCGCGCCGAGACCATGCGGCACCGCGAGCTCTCCGAGATCGAGGGCAGCGCGGGCGAGAAGTCGCAGTCGATGCTGGTCGCCCAGCTGCTGCTGTGCGCCGGCTTCCTGGTCTTCCTGATCTTTCCCGCCGCCATGCGCGTCTTCCAGGTCTGACGCCGACCGACAACTTCATCCACGTCATTTCGAGAGGACAACTCACCATGAACGGACGGAACTTCAGCACCGGGATCCCGGGGGTGGACTTCCTGATCACCTTCCTCCAGGGCCGGGTGCAGCGCGCCCGCTCCGGCGAACTCGACCGGGGTGCGTCCGCGGTGGAGTGGGTCATCATCTCCGCCGTCGTCGTCGCGATCGTCGGCGTGGTCGCCGCCATCATCAACGCCGCCCTCAGCGACGGCGCCAACAAGGTGGGCGACTGCATCAAGGGCGCGGACGCCGGCAAGACCTGCTGAGCCGTTCCGCAACTTCTCACACGGGGACACGGGTGCGCGCACATCCAGGGGTACGTCGCTGGGTACGCCGCCGGGTGGAGGCCGCCTCCACCCGCGGCGACTCCGGCATGACCGCGATCGAGTTCGTGCTGCTCACGCCGGTGCTCTTCTTCATGATCTTCGCGACGGTGCAGTTCGCGCTGTACTTCTTCGCCGATCACGTGGCCCAGGCGGCGGCCCAGGCGGGCGCCCGCAAGGCCCGCGCCACGGCCGACGAACAGCCCGGAGCGTGGCGGGGCGAGGCACGTGACGTCGTCGACAGCTACATCCGCCAGCTCGGCCCGCAGCTGGTGCTGTCCCCGGACGTGAAGCTTCTCCAGCCCGAGCAGAACAAGGTCGGAGTGGAGATCACGGCCAAGGTGCCCACCGTGTTCCCGGGCCTGGACCTCACGGTGCACGCCCAGTCGGTGGGCCCGGTGGAGAGATTCGTGAAGGAGGGCGAGAACTGATGGCGGCGCTCGTCTCCTTCGTACGGGACCGGGTGACGGCGTACCGCGAGGGCGACCGGGGCCGGGGACGCCGGGGAGCCCGGGGGCGGCAGGTGGACCGGGGTCACCCGGGAGCCCGGCGGCACCGGGCGTGCCGCGGAGACCGGGGACTGTCCACCGTGGAGGTCGTGATCCTCGCCCCCGTGATGATCCTCTTCATCCTCGTCCTGGTGGCCTTCGGGCAGCTCGTGGACGGCCGGGGCGCGCTCGACGGAGCCGCTCGGGACGCGGCACGCGCCGGATCCCTCCAGCGGGAGGAGGCGACCGCGATGTCCGAGGCGCAGAAGGCGGCCGACGCCGACCTCGCGGACGTGTGCTCCGGCCCGGTGACCGTCACCAAGACCAGCACCGGATTCGCGGACGCCGAGCTCTTCACGGTCGAGGTGAGCTGCCAGGTGCGGGGCCTCGCCATGCTCGGCCTGGACGTCCCGACGACCCTGACCAGCTCGTTCACCTCGCCGCTCGACCCCTTCAAGAGGAAGGCGTGATGGGGCACATGAGGCCGCGCGCAACCGCGGGACAGGGCGGGCCGGGTGCCCGGGCGGGGCGGCGCGGGCCGGGCGACCACGAGGTCCCCTCACGGCTGCGTACCCGCGCCCGGGAGTGGGCCGGGGCGCGCCGGGCCCGCCTGGACGACCGTGGTTCCGGCGCCGGCGCGGTCATCATCTTCGCGATCGTCTTCCTCTCCCTGTCGGCCTTCGTCATCGACGGCGGCATGTCGATCTCCAAGCGGGAGCGGGCCGCGGACATAGCCGAACAGGCCGCCCGCTACGCCGCCCAGGACGTCGACAAGGAAGCCCTCTACCAGAACCAGGGCAAGGGCGGCGCCCCCATCCGCTACCAGAACTGCGGGGCCCGCGTGAAGGCGTTCGCCCGCGAGATGGGCATGTCCGGCGCGGACATCGCGGCCTCGCACTGCGTGGCCGCGGACGAGAACCAGGTCGAGGTCGAGGTCCAGCTCACCTACTCCCCGGTCTTCACCGGCATGTTCTACGGCGGCGACGTCGTCGTGCACGGCAGCGCGGTGGCGGAGAACGAGGTCGGCTGAGCCGGCACCGCTGCGGCGGACGAGTGGAGGTGGCGTGGCGGTGTTCGGGCGGAAGAAGGACGACCCGGTCGTCGAACCCGTGCCCTGGGAAGGGACCGGCGGGGTCGGAGGCTTCGTCGTCGGCGACGTGCTGCGCCCGGCGGCCTTCCGGCGCAAGGCGCTGACAGGGGAGCGGGCGGTACGGGAACCGACGATGCGGGACGGCGTACGGTACTTCGCCCCGGCGGCGGTCGTCACGCGCCTCGGTGAGGCCGACGACAGCACGCCGTCGTACGAGCTGCACGCGGCCGTCGAGCCCGGCGGGGCATCGCTGTGCGTCCTCACGCCCGCGAGTCGCGGCACCGCCTACCGCGTGACCGACGCCGACGGAACGGAACTGGGGCACGTGCACCGCACCTCCGCCGCCAAGCGGGCCCTCCAGCACGGCTGGTGGCTGCGGCAGCCAGGACACCCGGAGATCGTGGCCCGCTACCACTGGGCCAGGGGCAGTGCGAAGGACATCGCCGCGCGGGGCAGGGAGAAGGCGGTCCGCGGAGCCGGCGCGCTCGTCTCCGGCGTCGTCGACTCCGTCGCCGGTCTGGGGGCCGAGGGCGGCGACCAGCGGAGTACGCACGTGTGGAAGCCGGTGACGTGGCGTACGGGGGACGAGGAGGAGGACCTGGTCCTCACCTCCGGCCACCTGGACGGCGTGCGGGTGTACCACCCGCACGCCCCTTGGCTGGACCGCCGCCTGGCGTTCGCACTGGCGGTACTGCGAGAGGCGTGACGCCGGCCGGCGTCGGGCGGTCCTCCCGGACGGGCGTCACTTCCCGCCGTCGCCCTTGCCGCCCTTCTTCTCCGTCTTCACCCCGTCGGAGACGTCCTTGGCCAGCTTGTCGTCGAGCTTCTTGAACTCGCGGACGACGGCGTCGGACATGTCGGCGAGGGCGTCGAGGGCCTGGGAGATGTCCTCACGGCCGTCCTCCCAGCCGGACTCGAAGTCGTCGAGCGCGTCGTAGACGGTGTGGTCGCCGAGGTCGTCCTTGTAGGACTCGAAGAGCTTCTTGGTGTGGTTCAGCCGGGTCTTGATGTCGCGCAGCCGCCCGCCGTAGTCCTCCAGCTCGCTGATCGGGAGCGCGAGGTCGCTCTTGCTCGTGCCCATGTGCGGTTCCCCCTTGGTTCGTCAGACGAAGCGGAACGTGCCGGTCACGGCGTCGAAGACGTCGTGGAACGCCTCCGCCAGGTCCAGCACCGGGCTGGCCCCGGAGACGAGCACCACCTGACCGGCGGTTCCCGGGACGGGAATGTACGTCTGGGTCAGCACCATACGAAGGGTACGGGTGTCTCCCTGCGCGACGGGAACGTCCTCGACACCGAACGTCCGGGCAGCCGGGCCGACTTCGGGGATGTCGACGGTCGTGACGGTGCGCCAGGCGTCGCCGTCACGGCGCGGCGTGATGGTCCGCAGGCTCTCGGCGATGGCCCGCGGATCCGTGGACAGGGCCACGCCCTGCTTGTTCTTGGCGCCGAGCACGGACACGGTGACGGTCGCCGACAGCGGCACGCCTCCGAAGTTCTCCGCCATGCAGCCCATGTACACGGCACCGGAGTCGTACGCGTCCTTGGCCATCCTGCGCAGCATGGCGGTCAGCTCGGCTCGGTAGTCCCCGAGTTCGGGAATCTCGCGGATCCGCTCGTCGACGAGCGTGCGGATGGTGCTGTCCCGGCCCTCAGGACGGATGTCGAACTCCCACCAGGATTCGGGGACGGACAGGGAAACTCCCCTGAAGTCCTCCTGGGCCGCCTCCTGGACGCGCTCCTGCTGGCCCGGGCGGGCTGGGTCGTGGATCGGGTCAGGCGTGGTGGGCACGGTGCTCAGTTCCTTCTTCTTGCCTCGAGAGTCGTCCTGCGGTCAGCGGGCAGTAGTTGCCCGTCGGCGGTCAGTCGGGCATCGGGAGTCCCGCAACCTCGGCGAGCCGCATTGCTTCGTCCTCCGAAATCTCGGGCGGTACGAAGTCGAGCGACTCCGCATGCCGGATGAACTCGGCGGGCGGGGCCACGCGATGGTACTGGACGTAGTCGGACCAGGCCAGATTCCATACCCAGGTCCCGTCCGTCATGACACCGACACGAACCCGCATTCCCTCGGAATCGGAGAAGGGGTCGGGAAGGGTGCCGGGGGAGAAGAGCAGTGGTTCTGCGCGCTCCAGGTATCCGGAAAGCTTCATAGCGAGCTCCTCCGTGAGCGAGCCAGGGGCGCACTCTATATGGGTTTGCGCCTCTCCGATACGGTACGGCGCGGATATCGACGTCATGCGCGTGCAGGCCGCGCGCCTGCCGGAGCTTGGCGACCTCGGCGATGTCGGTGAGGGCCTGGCGGTTGAGGCACGGGACGGCTATCAGTACGGAATATCAAGAGCTTCGCAGAGCTCCATGATTCTCTCCTCCGAGACCTCGGGCAGCACGAAGTCGAGCCTCTCGACATGCTGCATGAAGTCGGTTCCGGGGGAGATTCGGCTTTCGCGGACCAGGTCTGCCCACGCGAGATCCCACACCCATTCGCCGTCCGTCATGACTCCGACGCGCACACGGTGATCAGGGTTGTCGGACAGAGGTGACTGTCTTGTGCCCGGGGCGAGCACAAGGTCTTCTGCAGTCTCAAGGTATTCGGCCAGGCGCTCGCTGACTTCAATAGACAGACGATTGAGCTCAGCCGGGACCGTACGGGCTGGTTCATCCGGCTTGAAAGGTGCTGGGATCTGCTTCATGTCAGCTTCCATTATTCGGCTCGAAAACTTTGAAATCTCCGCGTTCTGTCGGGTGAATACGCGGAAGCGGCGGTCGGGACGTCAGTCCTTGTTCGTGTGCCTTCAGTTCCTTGAAGTAGTCCGGGTCGAACGGTCCCACCTCCATCTTTCCACCACGGTGGACCCACAGGAAGTCGGTGGGGGCCTCGACCGACACGCCCAGCTTGTTGGCAAGGTCCTGAGCAAAGCCGTCCGGCCGCATGCCGGTCTGGCACGAGAGCAATCGGATGTCCTCGCCGTTCCAGCCGTTCTGCCGCATGAGGTCTGCGAGTTCGCGATGGTTCAGGTTCGCCCATGACTTCGGATCGTGCGCCACTGCTTCGCCGCCTCGTACTTGAACGCCCACGCTTTCGGGTGACCCATGGACGGCGACATCGAACTTTCCGGTCGGAGGAACGTGATCGAAGCGATATCCGAGCCTGTCTCCAGGGCGGAATATCTTCAGGCCGGGCCGGCCCTTCGGGAAGCTCCTGATATTGAGATTGAGTGGTGGATTTCCGCGGGAAGCGAGGCCCCGGACGGCCGTGACGAGAGACATTCCCCCTTCGCGGAGTCCCTTGATGTAGCCGCGCAGACCGCCGGTAATGCCCTTCAACGCGCCGGCGCCGAGGGCTTTGAGGCCCCCCGCCTTCCAGAGCTTGCCCATCTTCGCGAGGCTGGTGAAGCCCTTCGTGGCGGGTATGCAGTCCAGGAGGGCCCATACGAGATCGCCCCAGCCCGCTTGGCCGTTGAGCATTTTTCTTATCGTGTCGGCCAGCACGACCAGGGCCGCCGCGAAGACCAGTCAGCCCAGCGGACCGCCGACGATCATCACGATGATGCCGACGACGGTCACGACCCACTTGCAGACCGTGACGATCTCGTCCCAGTGGTCGGTGACCCAGTCGACGGCCTCCTCCCACCAGTGGCGGTTGTGGATGCCGGCGTCGGAGGCCTCGTGGAGTTTCTTCACCGTGCGCCGAGCGGCGTCCTCGCGCAGCCCCTTGGCCTGCGCGGCGAGCTTTTTCGCCGCGTCCAACGCGCCCTGGGCGTCGTCCACGTCCTGCTGGGCGGCGGTCTGCTTCTCCTTGGCGTGCGTGGCGTTGCGTGTCGCCCGGCGCACCTCGTCCTCGTCGGGCTTGGGGACGTCCTTGCCGCGGTTCTTGTCCGGGTCGTACGAGTCCGCCTTGTGCGTGGCGGTACGCACCCAGTCATTGGCGCCGTTCAACGCGGTTTTCGCAGTGGAGAGTTCGGCGCGCGCTTTGCGGCCGTCGCGGAGGGCCTGGTCCGCCTTCTCCTGGGCCTTCTCCAGATCCGGCCAGTACGAGGCGAGCGCGTCGCCCGCGATGTCGTACGACTTCTTGAGCTTCTTCAGCTTTCCGGGGACGTCCTCGAACTCGGCCGTGAAGGATTCCGCCGTCTTGCCCGCCCACTTCAGCACGGCGTCCTCGTTCGCCATGCCCTTGATGTGGCGCAGGACATGGGAGACGTCGTCGGCGAAGTCGTGCAGCGAGCCGGCGAGTTTCCGTACGCGCTGCGGGTCGCCGGGAGTCGGGTCCTGGTCCAGGTCGAGTATGTGCCAGTCCGCCGGCCTGTGCGACACGCTTTCCCCCGTAACACCTGCAACTTGAGCCGTCTCAGGAACAGAACATGCTTGCGAACTTATCGCACGCTGCTGCGGGTGAGACGTGGATTTGCCTGTGGGTGGTTGCGTAGCGGTAGTGACGTGTGATCAGGGGCCGTCACGAGTCGCCTCCCTCGTCGTATGCGATGGAGGTGTACGTGGCGGCCGCCAGGTAGGTGCGGGCCTCTTCCGTGAGCGGCATGTGGCTCAGGCCGAACCATGGGCCGCTGTTCTTCACCGCCATCCACCGGTCGGTCGCGGTGCTTTGATCTGGCACTCGTCGCCCGAAAAGATCCGGGTCATGCCCAGTCCCGTCCTGGTCAGCGGCGGAGATGACCCGTCCAGGTTTTCGACCTTGTCTACGTCCCATCGATTCCGAGGTCCCGTTCCAGGATTTCCATCAGCCGCGGCTCCGGCACTTCCGGCACCTGGTGGTGGGCGAGCCTGACGTGCGCGACGAACTCCGAGGGCAGGGACACGTGATACTTCCCGAGGTAGTAGGGGAGGTCCTCGCGCCACAGGCAGGTTCCGTCCGTGTACAGCGATCCGATGCCGCACAGCGCGGGGGCTTCGGGGTCCAGGACGTCGGGGCCTGCGCTCATCTCGCTCCAGATTCCCGCGCCGTTCCTGAGGTAGGAGACGATCTTCGCTTCGTCCGGCTCTCCCGTCGGGTTCACGGCATCGCGGATGAGCCCGTCAGCAGGCAGTCCCCACCCGGGGCCGAGTTCGGAGAAGAAGCCCACGGGGCGGATCATCTGAGCTCCTGGGTTGTGCCGTCCGCTCCGCACGGTGCCTCCGTTGTCGTCCTCACCGTCGCGTCGGCGATGCCCAACCGGATCGTGCCCGATGGGCTGTGCGCGCTCGTCGGCCGGCCCTACGGATGCCGAGGTCTCGTCCGGACCTAACGGTTGATCGACTGGATTTCCTGGACATTCATGTCCTGGGTCGTCTCGAAGGTGCCGTCCGGGAGGTCGCCCTTGGCGCCGCCGGTGCCTTCCCAGGAGATCTGCCAGGTGATGGAGGCCTTCAGCTGGTACGGGGCGCCGCTCGTGGCACGCAGGTACTCGATGCCGCACGGCGGCGTCCGGTCGGCGTCGCCCTTCTTGTACGGGGTGCCGATCGAGCCGTCGTCGTTGATCTTGCACTCGCCGGAGGCCGGGAACGTGCTGGCGTCCTCCGTGCCGGGCTCCAGGTGCAGCGCGACCGGCTTGGCCGTGGTCTCCGCCCACAGGTTGGTGTTCGGGAGCTCGGCGCGGACGGTGACGTCCTGGAAGGTGCCCTTGTCGAGCCAGATCCACGTGGGCAGATTGACCGTGGACTTGCCCTCGGGCTTCAGCTCTATCTTGGTGTCAGGGATCTTGACCTGGTTGTAGGCGTACTCGGCGAGCGTCTTCGGGGTCGGGGCGTTCGGGACCTGCGGGACCGTGTTGCCGTCCTGCCAGAACATGATCCGGCCGCAGTCCCACGACTTGGGGTCCGTGTCGTCCGGTGCGACGCTGCGCCAGAAGTACCCCTTCTTGCCGGTGTTGTAGTCCTTGTAACCGGGCGCGGTGGACCAGGTGTCGTCGAAGTTCTTCTCAGGCTTCTCGTCCCGGTAGTGGTCCGTCCACAGCCCCTTGCCGATCCACGTCTCGTGGACACCGACGTCGCCATTGCCGTTCGTCTCCGAGAACCTCTTCAGCTGCTCGGGCGTCATGACGGGCTCGTACCAGCACGCCGGGGGCTCCCAGTTGGGGTCGACCGACGTGATGTTGCCCCGCTTGCCCGTGGTGGGGCCCTTCACCTGGCGGACCTTGATCTGGGACTGGGTGGCCGAGGCGTTGATGTTGCCGTTTCCGTCGGAGTTGCCCGAAGGGCCCGTCGGCGGTGTGGTGTTGTCCGCGGGGCCGTCCGCGTGCGCCGTGCCCCCGCTCCAAAGCACCAATGCCGCCACCGCCACAGGGGTCCAGTGGGAAGTACGTCCGCGCATCCTCATGCCTGGCACTCCTTCGCCTTCCCCTTGACCTCGATCACCTGCGCCTTCCAGGCGGGCGAGGAGCCGCTCGGCGGGAACATCATCATGGTGAACTTCTGGTAGCTGCTCAGACTCTCCTTGGTGCGCAGGACCTTTCCGGTCTTGATCTCCTTGCCGAAGAACTCCGCCTGGTTTCTGCAGAAGCTGACGAGGACGCGCTTCCCCTTGCCCACGGAGTTGGTCTCGGCGTCGTAGTACTTGTCCGTGCCGGTCACGGTCCAGCCGCCCTTGACCCATGCCTGGATCTGGGACTTGGCGTACTGGGAGGCACTGCCGTCCGAGTAGAACTGGTACGCCGGGTCCTCGGGATCCTGCTTGTCGATGCCGTGGTCGAGAGCCCTGATGTAGTTGGCCGCGTCGGCAAGCGCCGCCGCGTGCTTGGCGTCGGACGGGGTGTCGAAGTCGAAGACCAGGTCCAGGTCCTTGGGCACGCTCACGTCGGGCCGGCCGGCCTGGGTGCCCCCCGACGCCGAAGCCGACGGTGACGTCGAGCCCGTGTCCGCGCCCTTGATGTCGTCCGAGGACTTGTCGTCGCCTCCGCCGCAGGCGGTGAGGAGGAGGGCCGTGGTCGCGGTGAGCGCGACGGCGGCTGTGGTCAGGGCGCGACGGGACACGGGCTTTCTCCCCCTGTGTTCGGCATGTGTGCAGCAGAGAACGAAGCTATCAGGGGTGCGTAGAGGGCATCGGGGCGGCAACGGGGGATTGTGTGGGGACCGTGAGAACTGTGACATGACGGTTGCGAATGATGGTGAGCTGAGGCGGGACACGGATTCCGGGGCAACGGGCAAGTCGGACTTAGGGGGTGAGGGTCGGTAAAGCGGGCCGCCGCTCAAGTCCCGTCCCCTGTCTGACCTTCGACGACCTCCGTACGATCTCGATAGGCTCAGCACACCCCCCGGACCACCTCAGCAGCTCCAAGCTCTCGCCTCCCTCCCCACACGACCCCAGGACACCCGCCATGGCCCGACGCACCACTTCAAGCTCGACGGGAAGCACGCCGGGTCCGAGGAATCGGACGCCGCAGCCGCTGCCCCGGCGTCGACGGACGTTCGGGGACTTCGCGAAGGCGACCGCCGCGTTCGTCGCGCTGCTGGTGCTGCTCGTCGGCGTTCCGGGCGCGCTCGTGGTCAGCGTGGGGTGGCCGTTGCCGCACGGGGCGCCCTCGCTGGACTGGCTCCAGCAGGAGATCACGGTCGGCACGTTCATCAACGTGCTGACGGTGATCGTGTGGTTCGCCTGGGCCCAGTTCACCGCCTGCGTGCTCGTCGAGGTGAAGGCCGCGCTGTCGGGCGTGGGCCTGCCGAACCGCGTCCCCGGCGCCGGTCCGAGCCAGCTGCTCGCCCGCCAGCTCGTCGCCGCGCTGCTGCTCGTCGGCGCCACCGCGGCCAGCTTCGCGCCGGGCCTCTCGCAGCTCGGCCAGAGCCTGGAGGGCAACCAGCGCGGCACGGTCGCCGCCGCGCAGCAGACCCCGGGCGGGCTGTTCGCACAGCAGCAGGAGCAGGCCGCGTCCAGCGCGGCCGCCGCGCTCGCCGAGCAGGCCGCCGACGCGGCGTCGCACGCCGACGCCGGAAGCGGTCACGCAGCCCAGGAGAGCGACACCAAGTACTACCGGATCCATCCGCCCGAGGGACGCCACCACGACTCGCTGTGGGAGATCGCCGAGCGGCACCTCGGCGACGGGCGCCGCTACAAGGAGATCTACCAGCTCAACAAGGACCGCACGCAGCCCGACGGTTCCAAGCTCTCCGAGGCGAGTCTGATCCGCCCCGGCTGGATCCTGGAGATGCCCGGCGACGCCCACGGCGGCGATCTCGTCGAGCTGCCCGACGAGGCGCCGAAGGTCTCCGAGCAGGTCCAGCAGCAGATCCACGACTACGCGAAGACCGGCGACCACCAGCAGGGCAGCGGGCAGCAGGGCGGCGGCGCCGGCGACCGGGACACCGCGCACATCCACCTGCCCCATCAGCGGCCGGGTGGCGACCAGGGCGTCGGCAGCGGCGGGGACCAGCGGCACGAGCAGGGCGCCTCGCACGCCTCGGACTCCTCGGCCGCCGAGGAGAGCGGGTTCTCCTTCGGGCTGCCCGAGACGCTCGTCGGCGCGCCCCTTCTCGCCGCGGGCCTGCTCGGCGCGCTCGGCCGCCGACGCCGCCAGGCCCTGTGGCAGTCGGCGCTCGGCGCGGTCGGCGGGCGGCGCGGCATGGAACCGCCGGTCCCGACCGGTTCGGCCGCGGACGCCCAGGACGCGCTGCTGGTGGGCGCCGACCCCGAGGGCGTACGCCTGCTCGACCTCTCGCTGCGCGGGCTGGCCGCGGCGCTCGCCGCCGAGTCCCGCCCGCTGCCGACCGTCTACGCGGCCTGGCTCAGCGGCAACGGCGACCTGCACCTCCAGCTCGCCCAGCCGGCCGGGAAGCCGCCCGCGCCCTGGCAGCTCGGGCAGGACCAGACGTTCTGGATGCTGGCGCGCGCCGACGCGGAGCGGTACGAGGACGTCGACACCGCCGCTCCCTACCCCGGCCTCGTCAGCCTCGGGACGATGGACGACTCCCGGCTGCTCCTCAACCTGGAGTCCGTCCCCGGCATCGTGTCGCTGAGCGGCAGCGCGAGCGACCGTGCGGGCGTCTTCGCCTCCGTCGCCGCCGAGTTGGCGACCAACGGCTGGTCCGACCGCATGACGATCACGCTCGTCGGCTTCGGCGAGGACCTCACGCCGCTGGCGCCCAACCGGCTGCGCCACCTCGACGACGTCGAGGCGCTCGTGGAGACCATGGAGGCGGAGACGCGGCAGCGGCGCGGCGCGCTGGGCGCCGCCGGCCACGACTCCGTGCTGACCGGCCGTACCGGGCCCGCCCAGCACACCCGCTGGGCCCCGCACTTGGTGCTGCTCGCCGCGGAGCCGTCCGCCGAGGACGCCGTCAAGCTCGCCGAACTCGCCGCCGACGCGAGCCGGCTCGGCATCGGCTACCTCGTCGGCACGGAGAGCGGTGATCTGCCGGGCGCCGCCTGGGAGATGGAGATCACCGGCGAGGGCAAGCTGCTCGCACCGCTGCTCGGCCTCGAACTCGACGCGCAGTCGCTGCCGGTGGCGCAGCAGCGGGCGGTCGTGGAGCTGTTCGTCGAGGCGGACCCCGAGCGGGAGAGCACCAACTCCGCGGCGCCGCCGTTCCTCGTCGACATCAGCGAGCAGGGCCGTCCGGCGGTGTACGCGCGGCTCGTGGGCCCGTACGAGATCATCGGTCTGGACACGCCCGACGGCGAGCGCAGCCCGTTGATGCACGAGGCGCTCGCGCTGCTGCTCCTGCACCGCGAGGGCGTGCACCCGCGGGTGCTGTCGTCCGCGCTGTGGCCGCGCGGGGTCACCGACGACGTGCGGGACGCGCTCGTCGAGCGGCTGCGCGGCTGGCTCGGCACCGACCCGGACGGCACCGCCCGCCTCGGCACCGACGCCACCGGGCGGCTCACGCTCGCCAAGTCGGTCGTCTCCGACCTGGACGTGCTGCGGTCGCTGTACCACGAGGCGACGCAGGGCAGGGGCGTCAACAGCCGTGCGGTGCGCGGGCGGTTGCTCACGGACGCGCTCGTCCTGGTGCGCGGTCCGCTGCTCGCCGACCGCCCCGCGGGCCGGTACGGCTGGCTCACACACGAGATCATCGACGCGCAACTCCCGCTGCTCGTCGCGGACATCGGACTCGCGCTGTCCGCCTTCCATCTGGAGAAGGACCGCGCGGAGAAGGCCATCGAGGCCCTGAACGCCGCCCTGAACTCCGCCCCCGGCGACGAGCGCCTGTGGAACGAACTGCTGCGCGCGACGCACACGATCGGTGACGGCGACCGTATGAAGCGGCTCGCCGCGGACCTGGTCACCCGCAGCGGTGCGCGCGGGCTGCCGCCGCGCACCGAGGCGCTGCTGGACGAGCTGCTGCCGACGTGGCGGAGCGGTGTCGCCGCCGTCGGATGAGCCTGGCGGGGTGCGGGGTGCGGGGTGCGGGGTGCGGGGCCCTGGGCCCGGCCCGGTGGTGACCGGCCGTGCCCGTCTGGGGCCCGCCGAGCGTCCGCCGTGCCCGCCGGGGGCCCGCCCGGGCGACGCGACTCCGCCCCGCGCGACGGCGCCCCGTCCCGTGTCGGGGCGCGCCGAGGCGATCCACCCCCTGCGGGAGGACGCGCCGAGGCGATCAGCTACCTGTGGGAGGACGCCGGGTCCGCTCCGGCCCGCGGGCGACGACCGGATCCCGGGCGATCCGCGCCGCGGGCAGAGCCCCGGGCCGCGCGTCGGTGCGGTCCGCGCCGTGTGGGTCCGGTCGGCCGGTCCGTCCCGTGGACGACGGCGGTGCCGGGCCGCGTGTCACCGGCGGAGGCGGGCCTGCTGAACGGCCCGCGGGGCGGCGCCCGTGCTGATCCGTCCGGCGGACGATGGCCCACCCGGCGTGCCCTGCGCGACGATGACCCGCGGCAGCAAACGAACTCTTGGGGTGAATGCGTGGACCTCGAACTCTGGGTGGCCGTCGGGGCCGCTCTCTGGGGCGCGGCGGCCGGGCTGCTGGTGCCCCGGCCCGCGTACCGCCTGTCCGTACGGCCGGACGAGCCGTGGCGCGACCGCTGCCCCGAGGGGCACGCCCTCACCGGCCCGGCGCGCGGCTGGCTCGGGCTCGCCCGCTGCCCGGAGTGCGGCGGCGACCGGGGGCGTGCGCCCGGCATCCCGCGTACGGCGTCGGAGGTGTCCGGCGACGCGGGCCGGGTGGCCCTGGGCGACGCCCCGTCCGCGTACGGCCCCGGCGTGTCTCTCGTCTCCCTCACCACCGCCGTGGTCTGCGCCGGTCTCGCCCTCGCCACCGGTACCCGGCCGGAGCTCGCCGTCTGGCTGCTGCTCGCGCCCCTCGGCGTGCTGCTCGCCGTGGTGGACTTCCGGGTGCAGCGGCTGCCGGACGTGCTGACCCTGCCGCTCGCCGGGGCCGCGCTCGTACTGCTCGGGGCGGCGGCTCTCGTGCCCGAGCACGCGGGGGACTGGCCGACCGCGCTGTACGGGGCGCTCGCGCTCGGCGGCGCGTACTTCCTCCTCTTCCTCATCAACCCGAACGGCATGGGCTTCGGGGACGTGAAACTCGCGCTGGGCCTCGGGGCCGTACTCGGCTGGTACGGGTGGAGCGTGGTGCTGCTGGGCACCTTCGCCGGGTTCCTGTTCGGCGGGCTGTACGGGATGGGCCTGGTCGTGGTGCGGCGCGCCGGACGCAAGACGTCGATCCCCTTCGGGCCCTTCCTCGTCGCGGGCGCCTACGTGGGGCTGCTGATCGGCGCGTACGCGGCCTGAACGGGGCCGTGGCCACGGGGTACGCGGGCTGGCGTCGAGCCCCCGAGGTGGCTGGCGTAGGCTGGATCGGTCCGCCCACACCCCTCCGAAAGGGACGCCCCGGTGACCGAGAAGGCCGACCTCCAGTCCGTCCTCGACCGTGCCGCCGCAGGCGGGCGGATCACCCCCGAGGAGGCGCTCGACCTCTACCGGGACGCCCCGCTGCACGCGCTGGGTGCCGCCGCCGACGCCGTACGCCGCCGCCGGTACGCCGGTACGGAGCACATCGCGACGTACATCATCGAGCGCAACATCAACTACACGAACGTGTGCGTCACGGCGTGCAAGTTCTGCGCCTTCTACGCGGCCCCCAAGGACACCGCCAAGGGCTGGACGCGCGACCTCGACGACATCCTGCGGCGCTGCGCCGAGACCGTCGAGCTCGGCGGCACGCAGATCATGTTCCAGGGCGGCCACCACCCGGACTACGGCGTCGAGTACTACGAGAAGCACTTCGCCGCGATCAAGGCCGCGTACCCGCAGCTCGTCATCCACTCGCTCGGCGCCTCCGAGGTCGAGCACATGGCCCGCATCTCCAAGGTGAGCGTCGAGGAGGCGATCCAGCGCATCCACTCCGCCGGACTCGACTCCTTCGCCGGCGCCGGCGCCGAGCTGCTGCCGGCGCGGCCCCGCAAGGCGATCGCCCCGCTGAAGGAGAGCGGCGAGCGCTGGCTGGAGATCATGGAGACGGCGCACGGTCTCGGCGTGGAGTCGACGTCCACGATGCTCATGGGCACGGGCGAGACCAACGCCGAGCGCATCGAGCACCTGCGGATGATCCGTGACGTGCAGGACCGGACGGGCGGCTTCCGCGCCTTCATCCCGTACACGTACCAGCCCGAGAACAACCACCTCAAGGGCCGTACGCAGGCCACGCTCTTCGAGTACCTGCGGATGATCGCGATCGCCCGCCTCTTCCTCGACAACGTGGCGCACATCCAGGGCTCCTGGCTGACCACCGGCAAGGAGGCCGGCCAGCTCTCCCTGCACTACGGCGCGGACGACCTGGGCTCGATCATGCTGGAGGAGAACGTGGTGTCCTCCGCGGGTGCCAAGCACCGCTCCAACCGCATGGAGATCATCGACCTGATCCGCAAGGCCGACCGCGTGCCCGCCCAGCGGACGACGACGTACGAGCACATCGTGGTCCACGACGACCCGGCGGACGACCCCGTCGACGAGCGCGTCATGTCCCACATCTCGTCGACCGCGATCGAGGGCGGTACGGCACACCCCGAGCTGAAGCTGCTCGCCTCCAACTAGCCGCGCCGTGCTGACGATCCACACCGCCGACGAGCTCCGGCGCAGCTGGGGCGACACGGCGCCGCTCAAGGACGGCGCCGTGGCCGTCGAGGGGGACCGTGTCGCGGGCGTGGGGCCGCTGGACGAGCTGCTGGAGCGGTTCCCGGGGGCGCGCGTGCGCCGCTGGCCCGGCTCCCTCGGGCCCGCCCGCGTCCACGAAGGGGTCCTGCCCGCGGCGCCGAGCCCCCGCGAACGCGTCCACGCCGTACTGAAGTCGGGTGCCACCGCGGTGCTGGAGGCGTACGCGGACGACGCCGGCCTGCGCGCCGCGGCCGCGCGCAACGACGTCGCCGTGCTCGCGCACCCCCGGACGCCGGTGATCACCGACACCGGGCGGGCCGACCTCGCGGTCTTCGACGCGGACGGGACGTGCCTCGCGACCGTGTGCGCGGGACGCCTGGTGCACCGGCGCCGCTAGACCGGCCGCCGGGCCGCGCAGACCTGGGTCCCGCCCGCCGACACCCGGGCTTGCCTGCCGACACCGCCCCGGGCTTGCCCGTCAACACCTCAGGTCGCCTGCCCGCACGTCGGGTTCGCCCGCCGACACCCCGGACCTGCCCGTCAACATCCCGCGCCCGCAGGCGCGTTGCCCCGTCCCCCCCCCGTGCACGCATCCTCGTGCACGGCGGCCGGCTCAGCCTGCGAGGGCTTTCGCGAACGCCCCCGAACTCTGCTTCACCCCACTGCAGTCGGTGGCCGCGTCGTCGGAATCGGCGTCGCCGTCCACGCACCGCCGGTCGCGGAACGTCGACCACATGGAGACCCACGCGACCTCCTTCTCCTCGGCGAACGCGCGGACCTGGGCGGCGTCGGAGAGCGTGAACGTCTCGTTGTCGACGTCGTTGACACCGATCATCGAGGTGAGCGCGAGGCCCCGCCAGGCGCCCGCGCTCGACAGCCCGAAGACGTCTTCCAGCTGGTCGTGGGCCGCCTCGGCGGACGTGATCGCGTAGTCGCCCATGTCGCCCGCGTACGAACTGCCGTAGTTCATCGTCATGATGTCGACCGTGGAGACCTTCACGGCGTGGTCGTTGGCGGACTCCAGGAGGGCGAGGCTGTCGTCGTCGAGTCCGGACGGCATCACGGGCAGGGTGAAGGAGACCTCCAGATCGGTGCGCTCCTTCTGGAGCAGCGCGATCGCCTCGGACCGCAGCGCCACCGAGTCGGAGTCGGCCAGCTCGTCGCCCTCGATGTCGAAGTCCGCCTGCGACGAGCCGGCGGCGTCGAGCGCGGCACCGTAGGCCGCGGCGAGAGCGCTCGCGCTGTCGCAGGTGGAGGCGAGTTCCTTTCCGGAGGCTCCGCCGAAGGACACGCGCACGCTCGCACCCGACTTCTTCAGCGCCGAGATCCGTGACGCCACGGCCGAGTCGCCGAGGGCGTACGTCCCGTTCCACTTCGGTGTGCAGGCGCTGCCGTCGGAGATCACGAAGGCCAGGTTGTACGTCGACGGCGACCCGCTGGAGTCCGTGGCCGAGGCGGTGGTGGCGCTCACGTACGGGGCGTACGAGGTGGCCGACGACGGGCTGTCGCTGCGGCTGGGCGCGGGTGCCGTATGCGTCCCGCCCGACCGCGGGGAGGCCGCGTCCGACGCCCCGCCACCGCCCGAGGAGCACCCCGCGCAGGCCAGCGCCACCAGGGAGACGAGCCCGGCGGCGGGCTTCAGGAAACTCCTCATTGCGTAAGCACCCGCTCTCGTGATTTCTGTCTCAGGACGGAAACAAACCGCTGAATCCGTAGGGGAAATGTGGCACACGCGGTCGGGAATCCCGAATGAAGATCGTGCGGGGCGACGCGGTGAGGATAGTGGGGCAAAGGTGATGAAAGGGTGTAATGAAACGGGGCGTATCGCCCAGCGGTGCGGCGGTGCTAAGAGGTAGTCGTCCGGGAAATCTCATAGAGAAAGGACAGATTGAGGCGTCTCTCATGGGCGCCTCACATGAGAGACCGAGTTTCTCGCACATAAAGGCGCCTTAATCTCCGGGGAATGCAATCCGAGTCCGCCGTCGAAAGCCGCGCAACTGCCCGCGGCCGTCGCCGCAAACGCGGCCACGGGGCCGCCGAGGGTCCCGTCTTCGTTGACAACTCCGGGCGCAGAGCGCGCCTGCTGCGCCGTTTCGGCACGCTCGTCGGTGTCGTCTGCCTCGGGTACGCGTGCGTGCTCGGCATGGCCTTCATGGGCTGGGGCACCTCGCTGACGCCGTCCTCGCTGTTCCCCTTCGACGGCGGCCGGGCCGGATCCGCTCCCGGAGGCGGCGGCATGCAGCCGCAGGGCGGCACGGCCCCCACCGGCGCCCCCACCGGGACCCCGCCGTCGGGCCTGCCCACCGGCGCCGCCCCTTCCTCCGCTCCCTCCGTGTCCGCCTCCACCGGCGCCAACTGACGGGGACACCGCCACTCTCATGACTACGACGACGCCCTCGCGCGGCCGCCGCCGTGCCCCCTCCAGGATGGAGTGGGCCGCCGGAAGGGCCGCGGCGCTGCAGAAGCCGCGCGTCATCCTCGCCCTCCTGCTCCTGCTGGCCCTCGTCAGCGTGATGCTCCTCGACGGTTACCTGCGCTCCGAGATCGGCAACGACTCGCGCGTGCGCGACGGCGCGGCCTACGACAGGGTCCCCGAGAAGATCCTCGACGGCGGGCCCATCCTGACCTTCACCGACGGCACCGCGAAGACCCAGTCGGTGCCGGCGAAGACCATCGTGCTCACCTTCGACGACGGGCCGACGGCCACCTGGACGCCCCAGGTCCTCAAGGTCCTGGAGGACAACGACGTCGAGGGCACCTTCTTCATGGTCGGCTCGATGGTCTCGCGCTATCCGGGCATCGTGAAGAAGCTGGTCGAGCAGGGCAACGAGGTGGGCATCCACACCTTCACCCACGTCGACCTCTCCTACCAGGGCGCGGCCCGGCTCAAGCGCGAGCTGGACCAGACCCAGCTCGCCCTCGCGGGTGCCGCCGGCGTCACCACCACGCTGTTCCGCGCCCCGTACTCGTCGGAGATCGACGCGGTCGACAACTACAGCTGGCCCGTCTACAAGGAGATCGGCGGTCTCGGCTACACCAGCGTCTTCGTCGACACCGACAGCGACGACTGGAAGAAACCGGGCGTCTCGAAGATCGTCCAATGGGCGACGCCGAAGAAGAACAAGGGCGCCATCGTCCTCATGCACGACGCGGGCGGCGACCGCTCGCAGACGGTCGAGGCGCTCGACACGTACATCAAGAAGATGAAGGCGAAGGGCTACACCTTCACCACGGTCAGCGGCGCGCAGGCCGAGCTGAACCGCACCGGCGCCGTAGGCACGGGGCAGGCCACCGCCGGGGGAGCGGCCGGGGCGGACGGCCGAGGGGCGCGCCCCGGCGCGGCCGGCGCCGCCGCGGTCGACACCGAGCAGGCCGCCCACCGCACCGCCACCGGCGCGACGCTCTACGAGGGCAGGGCCCTCATCTGGGCCGTCGCCGTGGCCGAGTGGGTCGTACCGGCCCTGTCCTGGTTCCTCGTCGTCGTCGGAGTCGCCGTCATGGGCCGCTTCGCGATGATGCTGGTCCTCGCCCGCCGCCACCACCGGCAGCGCAACCGCAGGCGCGGCCGGGGCGGGAGGTTCAGCTGGGGGCCGCCGGTCACCGAACCCGTGTCCGTCATCGTGCCCGCCTACAACGAGAAGGAGTGCATCGCCAACACCCTCAAGTCGCTGGCGAGGAGCACTCATCCGATCGAGATCATCGTCGTCGACGACGGGTCGACGGACAACACGTCCGAGATCGCGGAGTCGCTCGGCATGCCCAACGTCCGGGTCGTCCGGCAGGAGAACGCGGGCAAGCCGGCCGCGCTCAACAACGGCGTACGCAACGCCAGATACGACATCGTCGTGATGATGGACGGCGACACCGTCTTCGAACCGGACGCCGTGCACCAGCTCGTGCAGCCCTTCGCCGACCCGGAGATCGGCGCGGTCGCGGGCAACGCCAAGGTCGGCAACCGCACCACCGTGATCGGCGCCTGGCAGCACATCGAGTACGTGATGGGCTTCAACCTCGACCGCCGCATGTACGACCTGCTGCGCTGCATGCCCACCATCCCGGGCGCCATCGGGGCCTTCCGCAGGGACGCGGTGCTGGAGGTCGGCGGCATGAGCGAGGACACGCTCGCCGAGGACACCGACATCACCATCGCCATGCACCGGGCGGGCTGGCGCGTCGTCTATCAGGAGCACGCCAGGGCCTGGACGGAGGCGCCGGGTTCGCTCAAGCAGCTGTGGTCGCAGCGCTACCGATGGTCGTACGGCACCATGCAGGCGCTGTGGAAGCACCGCAAGTCCTTGACGGACAAGGGCCCTTCGGGCCGCTTCGGCCGGGTGGGCATGCCCCTCGTCGTGCTCTTCCAGATCGTCACGCCGCTCTTCGCACCGCTCATCGACGTGTTCACCGTCTACTCGATGGTCTTCGTGGACTTCCGTGCGGCCCTGCTCGCCTGGCTGGCCGTCCTCGCCGTCCAACTCGTCTGCGCCGCCTACGCCTTCCGGCTCGACCGGGAGAAGTACCGCTACCTCGCGATGCTGCCGCTCCAGCAACTCGCGTACCGGCAGATGATGTACCTGGTCCTGATCCACTCCTGTGTCACGGCCCTTGCCGGCGGACGTCTGCGCTGGCAGAAACTCAAGCGCACGGGCGAGGTCGGCACCCCGGCGGGGGTGAGCTAGATGAGCTGGGACCAGAGTCGGCAGGGGCAGTACCACCAAGGGCACGACCAGCAAGGACAGTACGGGCAGTACGGGCAGTACGGGCAGTACGCGCAGCAGGGACACGGCTACGCACACGGGTCCGGATACGTGCAGCAGTCCGATCCCTACGGCCATGGCGAGCAGTCCGATCCGTACGGCCGGGACCCGCAGCCGCGGGCGTACGGCGAGCTGTCTCCCGAGTACGCCGCCGCGGGCGGTGTTCCCGCGGCGCCGCACGGCTGGGGCCCGACCGAATCGCCGTCCCCCGCGGAACCGGACCCCGGCGGCGACACGGCGGAGCAACCGGTCCCCGCGCCGGAGGAGCCAGCGCCGCGGACGGGAGCAGGAGCACAGGGCCGCGACCGCTACTTCGACGCCCTTCGCGCCGTCGCCCTGGTCCGTGTCGTGACGTACCACACCTTCGGCTGGGCCTGGGCCGGCCTGGTCTTCCCCTCGATGGGCGTGATGTTCGCGCTCGCCGGCACCCTGATGGCGAAGTCCCTGGAACGGCCCGCCCTCAAGGTGGTCCGAAGCCGGATGCGGCGGCTGCTGCCGCCCTTCTGGTTCTGGGGGTTCTTCGTCGTGGTCGCCATGCTGATCCACGACTGGATGCCGGGCTGGCAGATCGTGTTCTGGTTCGTGCCGGTCGGCGACCCGCCGGGCAACCAGTGGGGCGTGCAGGCCTGGGAGATCCTCTGGTACCTGCGGACGTACCTCTGGCTCGTGCTGCTCTCCCCGCTGCTCCTGCGGATCTTCCGCAAGGCCCCGATCCCCGTCCTGCTGCTGTCCCTCGTCCCGATCGTCGTCTTCCAGTACGTCTGGCAGCCGCCCTACGACCGCTTCGGCAGCGCCCTCACGGACCTGGCGACGTACGGGTTCTGCTGGCTCCTCGGGTTCGCGCACCGCGAGGGCGTGCTCCAGCGGCTGAGGCCGGGACCGGTCGTCCTGGCGTCGCTGGCCGCGCTCGCCTCGGGAGGCTGGTACGCGTTCGCCCAGCGGGCGGCGGCCGGCACCTACGACCTGGACGAGATCCCGCTCGCGCAGGCCTTCTGGTCGGCCGGCTTCGTGACGCTCCTGATGTACTTCAAGGCGTACTACGACGTGGACTTCGCGTGGCTCACCCGCTTCCGGCGCCTCGACCGGATCGTGACGATCTTCAACGGCCGGGCCGTGACGATCTACCTCTGGCACGAGATCGCCCTGGTGCTCGCGGTCCCGCTGATCGATCAGTTCTGGAAGGTGCCGGCCTTCGAGAAGTGGCTCCCGCTGGAGAGCCAGTGGTTCATGTTCGGCATCGGCTGGCTGCTGATCTGGATCGCCGTCCCGCTCTTCGGCTGGGTCGAGGACGTGGCGGCCAGGAAGAAGCCGAGGCTCCTTCCCTGAGCGGGACCCGGTGGAGGTCTGCAGGGGGGACGTGAGGCCGGCGTACGGGCCGGGTGCCGGAGAGTCGCCCGGCCCGTACTGCCACAATGGGCCCGTGACCCGCGCATCCCTGGACAAGCAGCCGCACGAAGTCGCCTCGATGTTCGACGACGTGGCGGAACGGTACGACCTGACGAACGACCTGCTGTCGCTGGGCCAGGACCGGGTCTGGCGCAGAGAGGTCGCCAAGGCGGTCGACGCGCGGCCCGCGCAGAAGATCCTCGACCTCGCGGCCGGTACGGCGACCTCCTCCCTGCCCTTCGCGCGTACCGGCGCCTACGTCGTGCCCTGCGACTTCTCCCTCGGGATGCTGCGGGTCGGCAAGAGGAACCACCCGTGGCTGCCGCTCACCGCGGGTGACGCGACGAAGCTGCCCTTCAAGGACGACACCTTCGACGCGGTCACCATCTCCTTCGGGCTGCGCAACGTGCAGGAAACCGACACCGCGCTGAGCGAGCTGTACCGGGTGACGAAGCCCGGCGGGCGGGTCGTGATCTGCGAGTTCTCGCACCCCACCTGGGCGCCGTTCCGCACCGTGTACACCGAGTACCTGATGCGCGCGCTGCCGCCGGTCGCCCGCGCCGTCTCCTCCAACCCGGATGCGTACGTCTATCTCGCCGAGTCGATCCGTGCCTGGCCGACCCAGCCCGAGCTGGCCGAGCGGCTGCGCAAGGCGGGCTGGTCGAAGGTGGCCTGGCGGAACCTGACGGGCGGGGTCGTGGCCCTGCACCGGGGCTTCAAGGCCTGACCGCGGCGCGGCCGGCCACGCAGCGGTCGGCGCGCGGGCCGCTGCGGCGTACCGGCACGGGCTCTCAGTGCGGCACCACGAAAGGATCACCGGGCTCGTCGAGTTCGCGGCGCATCCCGCCCGACGGCGGGCGTGGCAGGCGCGGCTCGCGCACCCCCGCGCCGCCCTCGGCGTCACCGAGGTCGAACCACACGGTGACCAGGGCACCGCGCGGGACCTCCACACCGGGTGGCGGGTACTGCCGTACGACATAGTCGACGACCGTGCGCAGGAAGTCGGGCCGGTCCGGTGCGACCAGCAGCACCCCTTGCGCCTCGGCCGTCTCACGCGCGTCCACGGCCATCAGGCCGACGAGCCGCGGTACGCGCACTTCGGGTGTCTTGGGTGTTATCTGCACAAGCTTCACCCCCAGCGGTACCGGAAGGGTAAGCCTCCGCCGGTGCCATCCGGAAGTCGTCAGCGGCGCCGCCGGTCCCGCGCGGGCCGCTGCGGGGGAGTGCTCGGGCCGGCGGCAGGGGTGCCGCCGGCCCCGCGTGAGCCGGTGCCGGGCGCGGCCGGGCGGTACGGGCCCGTGCCGGGGTGCTCAGGCCAGCGTCAGGCGGTAGCGGTGGCCCTCCTGGCCCGTCACGGGAGTCGTGAACCGCTCGGCGAGCTCCATGCCGAGGCGCTTCGTGACGGCGATGGAGCGTTCGTTGCGGGCGTTGACCATGGCCACGACGTCACGGACGCCGGCCGCGCGGACCCGCTCCAGGGTGGTGCGGGCCGCCGCCGTGACGTACCCCTTGCCCCAGTGCGCCCGTCCCAGCCGCCAGCCGATCTCGATCTCGCCGGCCGGCCCCCACCCGTGCGGCCACGGCTGCGCCCCCGTGAAGCCCAGCACCTCGTCCTCCGGGCCGACCATCGTCCACAGGCAGAAGCCGTGCTCCGCGTCGTGCCGCCGCTGCCGGGCGGTGAGCTCCTCGTACACGGACAACTCGGCCGCCCTGCCCCCGTGGAACTCCATGACCTCGGGGTCGGCGAAGATCCGGTGCCAGGCGAAGGCGTCCTCGTCGGTGGGGACACGGAGCCGTACGTCGGGGAGAGCTCGGTTCACGGGGGCAGCCCTTCAGCCGGGTGATCAGTACCGCTGCATAGACTGCCCATGTCCAGTGCCCGTCGGCACGTTGATTTCGAGTCTTGGGGAGACCCCGCCGTGACCGAGCCCCAGCCCCTCTCCGAGAACACCGCCGATGTCATCGTCGTCGGGGCCGGGCCAGCCGGTTCCACCACCGCGTACTACCTCGCGAAGGCGGGACTCGACGTCCTGCTCCTGGAGAAGACCGCGTTCCCGCGGGAGAAGGTGTGCGGTGACGGCCTGACCCCGCGCGCCACCAAGCAGCTCGTCTCGATGGGCATCGACATCTCGGAGGAAGCGGGCTGGCTCCGGAACAAGGGCCTGCGGATCATCGGCGGCGGTGTGCGCCTCCAGCTGGACTGGCCGGATCTCGCCTCCTTCCCCGACTACGGCCTCGTGCGCAAGCGGGACGACTTCGACGAGCAGCTGGCGCGGCAGGCACAGAAGGCGGGCGCGCGGCTGTACGAGCGCTGCAACGTCGGCGCCCCGATCGTCGACGACCGCACCGGCCGCATCACCGGCGTCCACGCCAAGCTCGGTGAGGAGAAGCGCGAGGTCACCTTCCACGCCCCGCTCGTCGTCGCCGCCGACGGCAACTCCACGCGCCTCTCCCTGGCGATGGGGCTGCACCGCCGCGAGGACCGCCCGATGGGTGTCGCGGTCCGCACGTACTTCACCTCGCCGCGTCACGAGGACGACTACCTGGAGTCCTGGCTGGAGCTGTGGGACCGGCGCGGCGCCGAGGACCGTCTCCTGCCCGGCTACGGCTGGATCTTCGGCATGGGCGACGGCACGTCGAACGTCGGCCTCGGCGTCCTCAACACCTCCGACTCCTTCAAGGAACTGGACTGGCGCGAGGTCCTCAAGGCCTGGTGCGCGTCCATGCCGGAGGACTGGGGCTACACCCCGGAGAACATGACGGGCCCGATCCGCGGCGCCGCCCTCCCGATGGCCTTCAACCGCCAGCCGCACTACACCAAGGGCCTGTTGCTGGTCGGCGACGCCGGCGGTCTGGTGAACCCCTTCAACGGCGAGGGCATCGCCTACGCCATGGAGTCCGGGCAGATCGCCGCCGACGTCATCGTCCAGGCGCATTCGCGCGCCACCCCGGCCCAGCGCGAACTCGCCCTCCAGCGCTACCCGCGCGTCCTCAAGGACACCTACGGCGGCTACTACACGCTCGGCCGCGCGTTCGTGAAGCTCATCGGCAACCCGAAGGTCATGAAGATCGCCACGCAGCGCGGACTGACCCACCCGATGCTGATGAAGTTCACGCTGAAGATGCTCGCGAACCTGACGGACCCGACCGGCGGCGACGCGATGGACCGGATCATCAACGGCCTGAGCAAGGTCGCGCCGAAGGCCTGACCCGGCGCCGCCCCCTCCGTCCGAGGGGGCGGCACCGGTGACGCCTCGACCGAGGGCACGCCCCGAGACCGCCCTGCGTGAGGCGGCGGCACCGGGGTGCTCGCCGGACCGCCCGCCCGTGGTCACGGGAAGGTGGCCGGCAAGGCCCCTGCCAGGGACCGGGCGGGGCCGGCAAGGCCCCTGTCAGGAACCGAGCGCCTTCAGACGAGCGGCCCGGCGCGCGAAGACCTCCTCGCGTCGTTCCGCGACCTGCCGCAGGGCCTCCTTGCGCTCCCGCCCGGAGAGCCGGTCCAGATAGACCTGCCCGCCGAGGTGGTCGGTCTCGTGGGCGAGGCAGCGGGCGAAGTACCCGGTGCCCTCGACGCAGACCGGGCGGCCGTCCCTGTCCTGCCCACGCACGACGGCCCGGTCCGGACGCGGTACGTCCATCACGGCGCCCGGCACCGACAGACAGCCCTCGCCCTCGTCGAGCAGCCGGCGCCCGGCCGGGTCGAGCGGCTCCAGCACCGGATTGACGATGTGCCCGACGTGCCGGACCCCCTCGTCGTCCGGGCAGTCGTAGACGAACAGGCGCAGCGCGACCCCGACCTGGTTCGCCGCGAGACCGGCGCCTTCCGCGACGTACATCGTCAGGAACATGTCGTCGATGAGCGCGGCGAGATCGGGCCCGAACTCGGTCACGTCCCGGCACGGCTTGTGCAGCACCTCCTCGCCGACCTCGGTGATCCGCCGTACCGCACCCCGCCGGGCCTCCGGCGCGAGCCGCGGATACGTGTCGACGGGGCTGCCCTGGACGAACACACGTGGCATGACTGTCTCTCCCGGTGATTGTGAGGATGCTGTGGGTGGCGGGCCGACGGGGGTTCCGGCTTCCGGAGCCCCTCCCTACCCTCCGTTGCTCATGACAACAGAACACGCGCAGCAGTCCCAGGAGCACATCGGACAGACCCGCAGACGCTTCCTGGCCGCGGCCGGAGGAGCGGTCGGAGCCACGGCCGCCGCCGTCTCCTTAGGGCCGGCCGGGAGTGCCGCGGCCGCTCCGGCCGCGGGCAGGCGGGTCGCCGTCCTGGGCGGCGGGGTCTCGGGCCTCAGCGCCGCCCACGAACTCGCCGAGCGCGGCTACGCCGTGACCGTCTACGAGTACTACGACCGACTCGGCGGCAAGGCCCGCTCGATGGACGTCCCCGGGACCGGCTCCGGTGGACGCAGACCGCTCCCCGGCGAGCACGGCTTCCGCTTCTTTCCCGGTTTCTACCGGAACCTCCCGGACACGATGCGCCGCATCCCCTTCCCCGGCAACGCGGGCGGAGTCCACGACAACCTCCGCGGCGGCACCGAGGCACTGTTCGCGCGGAACTCGGGCCGGCCCGACCTCCACTTCCCGCTGCGCCGGGCCACCACTTTGCCCGCCCCCGGCGACATCACGCCGTCCTGGCTCCGCGACCAGATCCTGTCGGTCCTCGACCTCGGCACCCGCCTGCCGGCCCACGAGGCCGCCTACTTCGCCGACCGGCTGCTCGTCCACCTCACCAGCTGCGACGCCCGCCGTGAGGACCAGTGGGAGAAGGTGTCCTGGTGGGACTTCATCCGCGCCGGCGAGATGAGCACGGAGTACCAGACCCTGCTGGGCATCGGGCAGACCCGCAACCTCGTCGCCACCCGCGCCGAGATCGCCTCCACCCGCACGGTCGGCCGCGTCATCATCGAGGCCCTCCTGCTGTGGGGGCTGCTGGGCCGCGGCATGGACGGCGACGCCGACGTCGACCGCGTCCTGAACGCGCCGACGAGCGAGGCGTGGATCGACCCCTGGGAGACGCATCTGCGCTCCCTCGGTGTCGAGTTCGTCCTCGGCACCCAGGTCCGGGAGGTGCTGTACGCGCAGGGCCGGGTGACGGGGGTCCGTGTGTCGGACCGCGACGGGGGCCGGGAACGGACGGTCACCGCCGACCACTACCTCTCCGCGATGCCCGTGGAGCACGCCCGCGCGACCTGGGGCGCCGCCCTGCGCGCGGCGGACCGGCAGCTCGGCCGGTGCGACGCGCTGAGGACGGACTGGATGACCGGCGTGATGTTCTACCTGCGCACGCCCACCCCGGTCGTGCACGGCCACATCAACTGCCTCGACTCGCCGTGGTCGGTGACGGGCATCGGACAGGCCCAGTTCTGGGACGTACGGGACTTTTCACGCGATTACGGCGACGGCGAGGCCCGCGACTGCCTGTCCGTGATCGTCTCCGAGTGGGACAAGCCCGGGATCCTGTACGGCAGGACGGCCCGTGAGTGCACCAAGGACGAGATCGTCGCCGAACTGTGGGCGCAGCTGAAGGACGGGCTGAACGACTCCGGGAAGACGACCCTCAGGGACGAGGACCGGATCGGCTGGTTCATGGACCCGGCCGTGACGGGTCTGGGCGGCCCGGACCCGCAGAACCGCGAACAGCTCCTCATCCACCCCACGGGCACGCTGTACAACCGGCCCACCGCCGGCACCGCGGTCCCGAACTTCTTCCTCGCCGGCGACTACGTCCGCACGGACGTCGACCTGGCGACGATGGAGGGCGCCAACGAATCGGCGCGGCGGGCCGTCAACGCACTGCTGGAAGCGGACGATTCGGACACCGAGCGGTGTCGCGTCCGGGAGCTGTACCGCCCCCCGGAGATGGAGCCGCTGAAGCGGGTGGACGAACTCCGCCACAAGCTCGGCCTGCCGAACACCTTCGACCTCGGATAGGAGACCCCGGGCAGGGGGCGTGGAGCCGGAGGGAGGCGGGAACGCGGCGGGACGGGGACGGCGGCGGGCAGCACGAAAGGGCCGCCGCCTCGGAGGCGGCGGCCCTCACGGCGAGGGCTCAGAGGACGCGGACCGCGCCCGTGGCCGGATAGCCCGAAAGGTCCTGAATCACCACACCCTTGGAGGGGTTGGCGGCGTCCAGGTACTGGCCGTTCCCGATGTACACACCCACGTGGTACGCCGAACCGGCGGAACCCCAGTACAGGATGTCGCCGACCTGAAGGTTGGACAGCGAGACCGGCGTGCCGGACGTCGACTGGTCCTGCGAGACGCGCGGCAGGTCGACACCGACCTGCTTGAACGCGGCCTGCACGAGGCCCGAGCAGTCCCACGCGTTCGGGCCCGTGCCGCCCATCACGTAGGCGTCGCCGACCTGCGCCTTGAGGAAGGCGACGACGGTCGCGACGCTTCCGCTGGCCGGGGCGGAGACGTTCGTGGACGTGGACGCGGAGGCGGACAGGGTGGTCCGCTCCGAGGAGCGCGAGGCGGCCTCGGCGGCGGCAGCCCTGCGTGCGGCTTCGGCGGCGGCCTTCTTCTTGGCCTCGGCCTTGTGCTTGGCCTCGGCGAGGTCCGCCTTGGCCTGCTTTGCGGCCTTTGCGGCGGCCGCGTCACGCTCCGCCTGCAGCTCGTAGTTGGCCGCGGCCTGCTGGGTGGCGTCGGCGGACTGCGCGACCTGGGTGGCCAGGTCGGCCGTCAGGGTGGGCAGTTCGAGGGTCTGCGTCACGGGCTCGGCGGCGTTCGCCGAACCGGACGCACCGGCCACGGCCAGGGTGCTGAGAACGCCACCGGCAACACCAGCGCGCATCGCGAGCGCCGACGCGTTGCGACGGGGTTTCCGGTGGCTTCGTATGTGAGCGGTGTGGGACATGGGTACAAGCGGTACCAGGGGCTCCTCCATACCTTCAAGAAACGTGTGGTGCGCCACAGTTGTTCAATCGGCCGCCGAAATCGACGCGCGTCACTCCTTATTGACGCCGTAACGGGCATTGCGGACAGCCCTCGACAAGCCCGTGATCATGGGCTTTCTGTATTACGTCCGAATTGCCCGCCACCTACCACCGGTTGAAGCCGATGGCCAAGCCCGGCTTATCTGACCCATAGGCAGATGTGGCGCAGGTCACGGAACGGTCACCGGGGCGTCGGCGTCCCGCGCGTGAGTTCCACCCGCCCCCCGCTCGTGAACGCGTGCACGCGTCCACATCGGCCGCCGCGCTCCCTCCGAAGTGTGAACGCGGTCCTCTATCAAGGGTCTGCGTCCAACTCGAATTTGCATGCAGAGGAAGTCTCTTGATATGGAGACGCCGCCTCGGACCTGCGGTGACGAGCGGAAATGTCACCTCTGGTGATCGACCGGACGCTTCGCGTATGAAGATCACTTCTCATACGACTTCATGATCGTTCGTCAGGTGGTGGAGATCACAAAGCTTGTGTAATACCCCGTGTCGCAGATCACAGACCGGCGGGCATAAGATGCGAGGCAGTTGGGCTTGTGACCTGCTTCACATGTTCGCGATCTTCGCCGGGACGGGTGGAGCTCGTGGGGCCTGTGGGGCGGGAGTGCTTGCCCGCCGAACCGCCACCAGTCAGTGCCGACTGAGAGGAGCGAGGAGCGTGAACGCGTATGCGCCGATCCTCGTACTGGGAGCCCTCGGGGCAGGCTTTGCGATCTTCTCCGTGGTCATGGCCACGCTGATCGGTCCGAAGCGGTACAACCGCGCCAAGCTCGAAGCCTACGAGTGCGGCATCGAGCCGACCCCCACGCCGGCCGGCGGCGGGCGCTTCCCCATCAAGTACTACCTGACGGCGATGCTCTTCATCGTCTTCGACATCGAGATCGTCTTCCTCTACCCCTGGGCCGTCACCTTCGACGCCCTGGGTGTTTTCGGGCTCGTGGAGATGCTGCTCTTCGTGCTCACCGTCTTCGTCGCGTACGCGTACGTATGGCGGCGCGGCGGCCTGGAATGGGACTGAGGGGCCTTAAGACATGGGACTCGAAGAAAAGCTGCCGAGCGGATTCCTGCTGACGACCGTCGAGCAGGCCGCGGGATGGGTGCGCAAGGCGTCCGTCTTCCCCGCGACGTTCGGACTCGCCTGTTGCGCCATCGAGATGATGACCACCGGGGCCGGGCGCTACGACCTGGCGCGCTTCGGCATGGAGGTCTTCCGCGGGTCGCCGCGACAGGCGGACCTGATGATCGTCGCCGGCCGGGTCAGCCAGAAGATGGCGCCGGTGCTGCGGCAGGTCTACGACCAGATGCCCAACCCCAAGTGGGTGATCTCCATGGGGGTTTGTGCCTCATCGGGTGGAATGTTCAACAACTACGCCATTGTGCAGGGAGTCGACCACATCGTCCCGGTCGACATCTATTTGCCGGGCTGTCCGCCACGGCCCGAGATGCTGATGGACGCGATCCTCAAGCTCCACCAGAAGATCCAGACCTCCAAGCTCGGCGTGAACGCCGAGGAGGCGGCCCGCGAGGCGGAGGAAGCGGCGCTCAAGGCGCTCCCCACCATCGAGATGAAGGGCCTGCTGCGGTGAGCGACGCGAACGGCAACGGAGTCAACCCCGAGAAGGACCTCGGAGCCTCGAACCTCCCCGGCCAGCGTGGCGAGGGCGGCGAGGAGATCCGCGTCCAGCGGGGCATGTTCGGCGCCGACAACGGCGGCGACACCACGGGCTACGGCGGCCTGGTCCGCTCCGTCCGGCTCCCGGGCCCCGCCACCCGCCCCTACGGCGGCTGGTTCGACGAGGTCGCCGACGAGCTGGAGGGCGCCCTGGAGGAACAGGGACTCGTCCCCGACAACGCCGTCGAGAAGACGGTCGTCGACCGCGGCGAGATCACCTTCCACATCGAGCGCGAGCACCTGGTCCGCGTCGCCCAGACCCTGCGCGACGACCCGGCCCTCCGCTTCGAGCTGTGCACCGGTGTCTCCGGGGTCCACTACCCGCACGACAAGGGTCGCGAGCTGCACGCCGTCTACCACCTGCGCTCGATCACCCACAACCGGCTGATCCGGCTGGAGGTCAGCGCCCCCGACGCCGACCCGCACGTCCCCTCGCTCGTCTCCGTCTATCCGACCAACGACTGGCACGAGCGCGAGACGTACGACTTCTTCGGGCTGATCTTCGACGGCCACCCGGCACTGACGCGGATCATGATGCCGGACGACTGGCAAGGCTTTCCGCAGCGCAAGGACTACCCCCTCGGCGGCATCCCCGTCGAGTACAAGGGCGCCCAGATCCCGGCTCCGGACCAGCGGAGGTCGTACTCATGAGCACGCAGACCCCTTCTTCTGCATCAGCCGCATCGGCCCGCGAGACGACCGAGGGCACCGTCTACACGGTCACCGGCGGTGACTGGGACGAGATCGCCCAGACCGCGGCCACCTCCGACGACGAGCGCATCATCGTCAACATGGGTCCGCAGCACCCGTCCACGCACGGCGTGCTCCGGCTCATCCTGGAGATCGACGGTGAGACGGTCACCGAGGCCCGCTGCGGCATCGGGTACCTCCACACCGGCATCGAGAAGAACCTCGAGTTCCGCACGTGGACGCAGGGCACCACGTTCGTGACGCGCATGGACTACCTGACGCCGTTCTTCAACGAGACGGCGTACTGCCTCGCGGTCGAGAAGCTCCTCGGCATCGAGGACCAGGTCCCCGACCGCGCCTCGATCATCCGCGTCCTCATGATGGAGCTGAACCGGCTCTCGTCCCACCTGGTGTGCATCGCCACCGGCGGCATGGAGCTCGGCGCCACCACGATCATGATCTACGGATTCCGTGATCGTGAACTCATTCTCGACATCTACGAGCTGATCACCGGCCTGCGGATGAACCACGCGTACATCCGCCCCGGCGGCCTGGCCCAGGACCTGCCCCCGGGCGCCGTGGACCAGATCCGCGAGTTCGTGAAGAAGATGAAGAAGAACCTTCCCGAGTACGACAAGCTCGCCACCGGGAACCCCATCTTCAAGGCCCGCATGCAGGACGTCGGCTACCTCGACCTGGCCGGCTGCATGGCACTCGGCGCCACCGGCCCGATCCTCCGCTCCGCCGGCCTGCCGCACGACCTGCGCAAGTCCCAGCCGTACTGCGGCTACGAGACGTACGACTTCGAGGTGCCGACCGCCGACACCTGCGACTCCTACGGCCGCTTCCTGATCCGCCTGGAGGAGATGCGGCAGTCGCTGCGCATCGTCGAGCAGTGCCTGGACCGGCTCCAGCCGGGCCCGGTCATGGTCGCCGACAAGAAAATCGCCTGGCCCGCCCAGCTCGCGCTCGGCCCCGACGGTCTCGGCAACTCCCTCGACCACATCAAGAACATCATGGGCACCTCCATGGAGGCCCTGATCCACCACTTCAAGCTGGTGACCGAAGGCTTCCGCGTCCCGCCGGGCCAGGCGTACGTGGCGGTCGAATCGCCCAAGGGCGAGCTCGGGGTGCACGTCGCGTCCGACGGAGGCACCCGCCCCTACCGGGTCCACTTCCGGGACCCGTCCTTCACCAATCTCCAGGCCATGGCGGCGATGTGCGAGGGCGGCCAGGTCGCCGACGTCATCGTCGCCGTGGCGTCCATCGACCCCGTGATGGGAGGCGTCGACCGGTGACCACCACCCCCTCCGAGGGCGTCAGCCTGGGCATGCCCCACCTGCCCGCGCCCGACTACCCGGACGACGTCCGGGCCAGGCTCGAAGCCGACGCGCGGGAGGTCGTCGCCCGCTACCCGGACTCCCGCTCGGCGCTCCTGCCGTTGCTGCACCTCGTGCAGTCGGAGGAGGGCCACGTCACGCGGACGGGAATGCGGTTCTGCGCGGAGGTGCTCGGCCTGACCACGGCCGAGGTCACCGCGGTCGCGACCTTCTACTCGATGTACCGGCGCAAGCCCTCCGGCGACTACCAGGTGGGCGTCTGCACCAACACCCTGTGCGCGGTCATGGGCGGCGACGCGATCTTCGAGGCACTCCAGGACCACCTGGGCGTCGGCAACGGCGAGACCACCGAGGACGGCAAGGTCACCCTGGAGCACATCGAGTGCAACGCGGCCTGCGACTTCGCACCGGTCGTGATGGTCAACTGGGAGTTCTTCGACAACCAGACCGTGGACTCCGCGAAGCGCCTCGTCGACGACCTGGTCGCGGGAGCACAGGTCGAGCCCACCCGCGGTGCCCCGCTGTGCACCTTCAAGGACACCGCCCGGATCCTCGCGGGCTTCCCCGACGAGCGCGCCGGGGCCGTCGAGGCGAGCGGCAGCGCCGGCCACGCGTCGCTGATCGGGCTCCGGCTGGCCAAGGGAGAGGCCGCCCCCGCGCGCGTGGTGCACCCGCGCGGCGGCGGGGCGCCTCAGGACCAGCCGCACCCCGAGCACCTGAGCTCGCACGACGCGCCGCAGGACACATCGGCCTCCGACCCGGCCCACCCGGCGGGTCCCGTCGCCGAGGAGGGGGAGTGATGACCTTGTCCACCCAATACGGGAGCACGTCGCAGCCCGAGGCCGGGGGAGAGTCCAGCCCCGAGAAGCTGCTGGCGCCCGTGCTCTCGGCCTTCTGGGACGAGGAGAAGTCCTGGACGCTGGACGTCTACCGCAGGCACGACGGATACGAGGGCCTGCGCAAGGCGCTCGCGATGTCGCCCGACGACCTCATCGCCTACGTCAAGGAATCCGGACTGCGCGGTCGCGGCGGTGCCGGATTCCCCACCGGAATGAAATGGCAGTTCATTCCGCAGGGCGACGGCAAGCCGCACTATCTGGTGGTCAACGCCGACGAGTCGGAACCGGGAACCTGCAAGGACATCCCGCTCCTCTTCGCGAACCCGCACAGCCTCATCGAGGGCATGGTGATCGCGTGCTACGCCATCCGGTCCTCGCACGCCTTCATCTATCTGCGCGGTGAAGTGGTCCCCGTCCTGCGGCGGTTGCACGAGGCCGTGCGCGAGGCCTACGCGGCGGGCTATCTCGGCGAGAACATCCTGGGCAGCGGACTCGACCTCCAGCTCACCGTGCACGCGGGCGCGGGCGCGTACATCTGCGGCGAGGAGACCGCACTGCTCGACTCGCTCGAAGGCCGTCGTGGCCAACCGCGGCTCCGTCCCCCCTTCCCTGCGGTCGCGGGCCTCTATGCGTGCCCCACTGTGGTGAACAACGTCGAATCCATCGCATCCGTTCCCGCAATCCTGCACAAAGGCAAGGAATGGTTCAGGTCGATGGGCAGCGAGAAGTCCCCGGGCTTCACGCTCTACTCGCTCAGCGGCCATGTCGCGAACCCCGGCCAGTACGAGGCCCCGCTCGGCATCACCCTGCGCCAACTCCTCGACATGAGCGGCGGGATGCGGCCCGGCCACCGGCTGAAGTTCTGGACGCCGGGCGGCTCCTCCACGCCGATGTTCACCGACGAGCACCTCGACGTCCCCCTCGACTACGAAGGGGTCGGCGCCGCGGGTTCCATGCTCGGCACCAAGGCGCTCCAGTGCTTCGACGAGACGACCTGCGTGGTGCGGGCCGTCACGCGGTGGACCGAGTTCTACGCCCACGAGTCCTGCGGCAAGTGCACGCCGTGCCGTGAAGGGACGTACTGGCTCGTGCAGTTGCTGCGCGACATCGAGGCCGGCAAGGGCCTCATGTCCGACCTCGACAAGCTGAACGACATCGCCGACAACATCAACGGCAAGTCGTTCTGCGCCCTCGGCGACGGCGCCGCCTCGCCGATCTTCTCCTCGCTCAAGTACTTCCGTGAGGAGTACGAGCAGCACATCACGGGCCGCGGCTGCCCCTTTGACCCGGCCAAGTCCACCGCTTGGGCCGACCGCACGGAGGTGAACGCATGACAGTGACCACCAGCGCTCCCTCCGGAGGCGGGGAGGCGGCGGTCCCGCGGGAAGATCTCGTCTCGCTGACGATCGACGGCGCCGAGATCAGCGTGCCGAAGGGCACCCTGGTCATCCGGGCCGCCGAAGAGCTCGGCATCGAGATCCCCCGGTTCTGCGACCATCCGCTGCTCGACCCGGCGGGCGCCTGCCGCCAGTGCATCGTCGAGGTCGAGGGCCAGCGCAAGCCCATGGCGTCCTGCACGATCACGTGTACGGACGGGATGGTCGTCAAGACTCATCTCACCTCCCCGGTGGCGGAGAAGGCCCAGCAAGGTGTGATGGAGCTGCTGCTCATCAACCACCCGCTGGACTGCCCGGTCTGCGACAAGGGCGGCGAGTGCCCGCTGCAGAACCAGGCCATGTCGCACGGCCACGCCGAGTCCCGCTTCGAGGGCAGGAAGCGGACGTACGAGAAGCCGGTGCCGATCTCCACGCAGGTGCTGCTCGACCGGGAGCGGTGCGTGCTGTGCGCCCGCTGCACCCGCTTCTCCAACCAGATCGCCGGCGACCCGATGATCGAGCTGATCGAGCGCGGCGCGCTCCAGCAGGTCGGCACCGGTGAGGGCGACCCCTTCGAGTCGTACTTCTCCGGCAACACCATCCAGATCTGCCCGGTCGGCGCGCTGACGTCGTCGGCGTACCGATTCCGCTCGCGCCCCTTCGACCTCATCTCCTCGCACTCCGTGTGCGAGCACTGCTCCGGAGGGTGCGCCACGCGCACCGACCACCGGCGCGGCAAGGTCATGCGGCGCCTCGCGGCCCCGGACCCCGAGGTCAACGAGGAGTGGATCTGCGACAAGGGACGGTTCGGGTTCCGGTACGCGCAGCAGCGCGACCGCCTGGAGACGCCTCTCGTGCGCGGTGCGTCGGGTGAGCTGGAGCCCGCCTCCTGGCCGGAGGCCCTGGAGGCGGCGGCGCAGGGGCTGCTCGCGGCCCGGGGCCGGACCGGTGTTCTCACCGGCGGCCGGCTCACCGTCGAGGACGCCTACGCCTACAGCAAGTTCGCGCGCGTGGCCCTCGACACGAACGACATCGACTTCCGCGCGCGCGTGCACAGCGCCGAGGAGGCCGACTTCCTGGCGGCCCGCGTCGCCGGACGGGGCCGGGACCTGGACGGCTCGGGCGTCACCTACACCTCCCTGGAGAAGGCGCCCGCCGTCCTGCTGGTCGGCTTCGAGTCGGAGGAGGAGGCGCCCGGCGTCTTCCTGCGGCTGCGCAAGGCCTGGCGCGGGCACCGCCAGAGGACCTTCTCGCTCGCCACACACGCGACGCGCGGACTGGAGAAGGCGGGCGGCGTCCTGCTGGCCGCCGCTCCCGGCACCGAGACCGAATGGCTCGACGCCCTCGCGAGCGGTGTCGGCCTGGAGGGCGACGGAGCAGAGGCCGCGCAGGCGCTGCGCACCGAGGGCGCCGTGATCGTCGTCGGTGAACGCCTCGCCTCCGTGGTCGGCGGGCTCACCGCGGCCGTACGCGCCGCGTCCGCGACGGGCGCCCAGCTGGTGTGGATCCCGCGCCGGGCAGGGGAGCGCGGCGCGATCGAGGCGGGCGCGCTGCCGTCGCTGCTGCCGGGCGGGCGCCCGGCCACCGACCCGCGCGCGCGGGAGGAGGTCGCCGCCGCCTGGGGCGTCTCCGAGCTCCCGCACCGCTACGGCCGCGACACCGGCCAGATCGTCGAGGCCGCCGCGGGCGGCGAACTGCGGGCCCTGCTGGTGGCGGGCGTGGAGGTCGCCGACCTCCCCGACCCGGCACGCGCGCGTGCCGCCCTGTCCGAAGCGGGCTTCGTGGTGTCGCTGGAGCAGCGCCCCAGCGAGGTCACCGAGCGCGCCGACGTCGTGCTTCCCGTCGCCGCCGTCGCCGAGAAGGCGGGCACCTTCCTCAACTGGGAGGGCCGCGCCCGCCTCTTCGAGGCCGCGCTCAAGCCCGACCAGATGACCCGGCGCCTGGCACCCACCGACGCACGCATCCTGCAGATGCTGGCCGACGCCATGGACGTGCACCTGGGCCTGCCGGACCTGCGCACCGCGCGCGGCGAGCTGGACCGGCTCGGCGCCTGGGACGGGCCGCGGGCCACCGAGCCCCTGGAGACGGCCGTGCAGCTGCCGCGTCCGGCCGCCGGGGAGGCCGTCCTCGCCGGGCACCGTCTGCTGCTCGACCAGGGCCGCCTCCAGGAGGGCGACACGGCGCTCGCCGGGACCCGGCACGCCGCACGCGCGCGCGTGTCGGCCGCCACGGCCGCCGAGGCGGGCGTCGGGAACGGCGACCTCCTCGCCGTGACCGGTCCCTCCGGAGCGGTCGAACTCCCCCTCCAGATCACCGAGATGCCCGACCGCGTGGTCTGGCTCCCGCTGAACTCCGCCGGAACGGGCGTCGCCTCCGACACCGGGGCGCAGCCCGGCGCACTCGTCCGAATCGGTCCGGCGCGCTCTGCCGCCGAGGCTCCCAAGGAGGTGGAGGCATGAGCCCGTACCTCGCCGCTGAAGACCTCTCCATGTTCGGCCGCGACCCGTGGTGGCTGGTCGTCATCAAGGCGGTCTTCTGCTTCGCCTTCCTCATGGTGACCGTGCTCTTCTCCATCGTGTGGGAGCGCAAGGTCGTCGCGTGGATGCAGCTGCGCATCGGCCCGAACCGGCACGGCCCCTGGGGCATGCTCCAGTCGCTCGCCGACGGCATCAAGCTGATGCTCAAGGAAGACGTCATCGTCAAACGCGCGGACAAGGTGGTCTACGTCCTCGCGCCGATCGTCGCGGCCATCCCGGCCTTCATGGCGATCGCGGTGATCCCCTTCGGCCCGGCGGGCAACGAGATCTCGATCTTCGGCCACCGCACCACGATGCAGCTGACCGACCTGCCGATCGCGATGCTCTACATCCTCGCGGTCGCCTCCGTCGGCATCTACGGCATCGTGCTGGCGGGCTGGAGCTCCGGATCGACCTACCCCCTGCTGGGCGGTCTGCGGTCCTGCGCGCAGATGATCTCCTACGAGATCGCCATGGGCGCCGCCTTCGCCTCGGTGTTCCTCTACTCCGGGTCGATGTCCACCTCGACGATCGTCGAGCAGCAGCACGACCGCTGGTACATCATCCTGCTGCCGGTCTCGTTCCTGATCTACATCGTGACGATGGTCGGCGAGACCAACCGTGCGCCGTTCGACATGCCGGAGTCCGAGGGCGACCTCGTCGGCGGGTTCAACACCGAGTACTCGTCGATCAAGTTCGCGATGTTCATGCTCGCCGAGTACGTGAACATGGTGACGGTCTCGGCGGTGTCGGTGACGCTCTTCCTGGGCGGCTGGCGGGCCCCGTGGCCGATCAGCACCTTCTGGGAGGGCGCCAACCACGGCTGGTGGCCGATGGCGTGGTTCGTCATCAAGGTGCAGCTGCTGCTCTTCTTCTTCATCTGGCTGCGCGGCACGCTCCCGCGCGTCCGCTACGACCAGCTGATGAAGCTCGGCTGGAAGGTGCTCATCCCGGTCTCCGTGGTCTGGCTGATGCTCGTCGCGACCGTACGGACGCTCAGGAACGAGAACTACGACTTCGCGGACATCGCCCTGTACGTGGGCGGCGGCGTCCTCGTCCTGCTGCTGCTCTCCTTCGTCGCGGACATCTTCCGCGACAAGCAGGGGGCCCGGGAGGTGCCCGCCGAACCCGCCGCCTTCGACCCGATGGCCGGTGGATTCCCCGTGCCGCCGCTGCCGGGGCAGGAGTTGCCACCGGTGCCGAGGCGCCGCTCGCGCCGCGAGCGGGAGCTCATTGTCAGTGGCGGGTCCGATACTGCGAGTGACGGATCAATGGGTGGATCTCGTGACGGAAAGGAGGGGTCCGATGGCTGAGGAGCCGAAGGAGACCAAGCAGGGTTTCCAGAACCCCGTCGCCGGCTTCGGCGTGACCTTCAAGGCCATGTTCAAGAAGCGGCTGACGGAGCAGTACCCGGAGCAGCAGAAGACCACCGCTCCGCGGTTCCACGGCCGGCACCAGCTCAATCGCCACCCGGACGGCCTGGAGAAGTGCGTCGGCTGTGAGCTCTGCGCCTGGGCCTGTCCCGCGGACGCGATCTATGTGGAGGGTGCGGACAACACCGACGAGGAGCGCTACTCGCCGGGCGAGCGGTACGGCCGCGTCTACCAGATCAACTACGCCCGCTGCATCCTGTGCGGACTGTGCATCGAGGCGTGCCCCACACGCGCGCTCACGATGACGAACGAGTTCGAGCTGGCCGACTCCAGCCGGGCCAACCTCATCTACACCAAGGAGCAGCTGCTCGCCGGGCTCGACGAGGGCATGGTCGACACACCGCACGCGATCTTCCCGGGCACCGACGAGCAGGACTACTACCGGGGCCTGGTGACCGAGGCCGCGCCCGGCACGCAGCGCCAAGTGGCCGTCTCCAAGGGCGAGGTGCCCGTCTCGACGAACACGTCGGGTGCGCCCGCAGGCGAGGAGGCGGAGGGATGAGCGCGCAGCTGGCCGCATACTCCACCTCCACCGGGGAGGCCTTCCAGTTCTGGGTCCTGGGCACCGTCGCCGTGATCGGCGCCCTGTGCACCGTCTTCATGCGCAAGGCCGTGCACAGCGCGCTCTGCCTCGCCGGGACCATGATCATCCTCGCGGTGTTCTACCTGGCCAACGGCGCCTACTTCCTGGGCATCGTCCAGATCGTCGTCTACACGGGCGCGATCATGATGCTGTTCCTGTTCGTGGTCATGCTCGTCGGTGTCACTGCGGCGGACTCGCTGAAGGAGACCATCAAGGGGCAGCGCTGGCTGGCCCTGGCGTGCGGCCTCGGCTTCGGCGTCCTGCTCCTCGGCGGCATCGGCAACGCCTCCATCAAGGACTTCAACGGCCTGGCCAAGGCGAACGCGAACGGCAATGTGGAGGGCCTCGCCGCCCTCATCTTCACGAAGTACGTGTTCGCGTTCGAGATCACCGGCGCCCTGCTCATCACGGCCGCCGTCGGCGCCATGGTGCTCACGCACCGCGAGCGCACCGAGCGCCCCAAGACCCAGCGCGAGCTGGCCGAGCAGCGTGTGCGCGAGGGCAAGCACCTGCCGCCGCTCCCGGCGCCCGGCGTCTACGCCCGGCACAACGCGGTGGACATCGCGGGCCTGCTCCCCGACGGCACCCCGTCCGAGCTGACCGTGAACAAGACGCTGCGCGAGCGCGGCCAGATCCGTGACGTGTCGACCGAGGCACTGAGCGATCTGAAGGCCCTGGAGCAGCGTGCCGAGGAGCGCCTGGAGCGCACGAAGACGGGGGAGGGGTCGAAGTGAACCCGGTCAACTACCTCTATCTCGCGGCCCTGTTGTTCACGATCGGCGCCACCGGCGTACTGATCAGACGCAACGCGATCGTGGTGTTCATGTGCATCGAGCTCATGCTCAACGCCTGCAACCTCGCGTTCGTCGCCTTCTCCCGCATGCACGGCAATCTCGACGGCCAGATCATCGCCTTCTTCACGATGGTCGTCGCCGCCGCGGAGGTCGTGGTCGGGCTCGCGATCATCGTGTCGCTGTTCCGTTCCCGCCACTCGGCCTCGGTCGACGACGCCAGCCTGATGAAGCTCTGAGGGGTCGCTGAATCGTGGAGAACCTGATTGCGCTGCTGATCGCGGCGCCCCTGCTCGGAGCGGCCGTACTGCTGTGCGGCGGACGGCGGCTGGACGCCGTCGGCCACTGGATCGGTACGGCGCTCGCCTCGGCCTCGTTCGTGATGGGCGTCGTGCTCTTCGCCGACATGCTCGGCAAGAGCCCCGACGACCGGACCATCAGCCAGCACCTGTTCAGCTGGATCCCGGTCGCCGGCTTCCAGGCCGACGTGTCCTTCCAGCTCGACCAGCTGTCGATGACGTTCGTGCTGCTGATCTCCGGCGTCGGCTCGCTGATCCACCTGTACTCCGTCGGGTACATGGAGCACGACGAGCGCCGCCGCCGCTTCTTCGGCTACCTGAACCTGTTCCTCGCGGCGATGCTGCTGCTCGTCCTCGCCGACAACTACCTGCTGCTGTACGTCGGCTGGGAGGGCGTGGGTCTCGCCTCGTACCTGCTGATCGGCTTCTGGCAGCACAAGCCCAGCGCCGCCACCGCCGCGAAGAAGGCCTTCCTGGTCAACCGCGTCGGCGACATGGGCCTGTCGATCGCCATCATGCTGATGTTCACGACCTTCGGGACCTTCGCGTTCGGGCCGGTCCTCGGCACCCACGGGGAGGCGGGACTGACGCAGGGCGCGAGCGAGGGCAAGCTGACCGCCATCGCCCTGATGCTGCTCCTCGCGGCCTGCGGCAAGTCCGCCCAGGTGCCGCTGCAGTCCTGGCTCGGGGACGCGATGGAGGGCCCGACCCCGGTCTCGGCCCTCATCCACGCCGCGACGATGGTGACCGCCGGTGTCTACCTCATCGTCCGGTCCGGCGCGATCTTCAACGCGGCGCCCGACGCGCAGCTCGTCGTCACCGTCGTCGGTGCGGTCACGCTCCTGTTCGGTGCGATCGTCGGTTGCGCGAAGGACGACATCAAGAAGGCGCTGGCCGGCTCGACCATGTCCCAGATCGGCTACATGGTGCTGGCCGCGGGCCTCGGCCCCATCGGCTACGTCTGGGCGATCATGCACCTGGTGACGCACGGCTTCTTCAAGGCCGGGCTGTTCCTCGGCGCCGGATCGGTCATGCACGGCATGAACGACGAGGTCGACATGCGGAAGTTCGGCGGCCTCAGGAAGTACATGCCGATCACCTTCGTCACCTTCGGCCTCGGCTATCTCGCGATCATCGGCTTCCCGGGCCTGTCCGGCTTCTTCTCCAAGGACAAGATCATCGAGGCGGCCTTCGCCAAGGGCGGCACCGAGGGCTGGATCCTCGGCGGCGCGGCCCTGCTCGGCGCGGCCATCACCGCGTACTACATGACGCGCGTGATGCTCATGACCTTCTTCGGTGAGAAGCGCTGGCAGCCGGACGCGGACGGCCACGAGCCGCACCCGCACGAGTCGCCCAGGTCGATGACGATCCCCATGATCGTGCTGGCCTTCGGATCGGTCTTCGCGGGCGGTCTGTTCAGCATCGGCGACCGATTCCTGCACTGGCTGGAGCCGGTCACCGGGCACTCCGAAGGAGACTCGCCGGTCAGCGCCCTCACGGTCACGCTGGCCACGATGGTGCTGCTCGTCGTCGGCGCCGGAATCGCGTACGCCCAGTACGGGCGCCGTCCCGTCCCGGTGGTCGCCCCGCGGGGTTCCCTGGCCACCCGGGCCGCCCGGCGCGATCTGTACCAGGACGACTTCAACCACGTCGTGCTGGTGCGCGGCGGCGAGCACCTCACCCGCTCCCTGGTGTACGTCGACCACACGCTGGTCGACGGCGTCGTCAACGGCACGGCGGCCTCCGTGGGCGGCCTCTCCGGCCGGCTGCGCAGGCTGCAGAACGGCTATGCGCGCAGTTACGCGGTCTCGATGTTCGGCGGTGCGGCGGTCCTCATCGCCGCGACCCTGCTGATGAGGGCGGTCTGATACCGATGTCCTTTCCTCTGCTGACAGCGACGGCGGCGCTCCCGGCGCTCGGGGCGATCGCCACGGCCGCCGTGCCGGCCGCGCAGCGCGTCGCCGCCAAGTGGCTGGCGCTGCTCGTCTCCCTGGGCACCCTGGCGCTCGCCGCGGTGACCCTGGTGCGCTTCGACCCCGACGGCGCGCGCTACCAGCTCACCGAGTCCCATCCCTGGATCGCGGACTTCGGCGTGCGCTACGAACTGGGTGTGGACGGCATCGGGGTGGCGCTGGTCGCGCTCACCGCGCTGCTGATCCCGTTCATCATCCTCGCGGGCTGGCACGACGCCGACCCGCAGGAGACGGGCAGTTCACGGTGGCGTCCCACGCAGGGCTTCTTCGCGCTGATCCTCGCCGTCGAGGCGATGGTGATCATCTCGTTCGAGGCCACCGACGTCTTCCTCTTCTACATCTTCTTCGAAGCCATGCTCATCCCGATGTACTTCCTCATCGGCGGCTTCGGGGACAGGGCGCACGGCGCGTACCGGTCGGCCGGCTCCACGGCCGAGGGCGACGCGGCCGCCGCGACACAACGCTCGTACGCCGCCGTGAAGTTCCTCCTCTACAACCTGGTCGGCGGCCTGATCATGCTGGCCGCCGTCATCGGTCTGTACGTGGTCGCCGGGAACTTCTCGCTCCAGGAGATCGTGCAGGCCCGCGCCAACGGAACGCTGGACATGGCGACCAACACGGAGCGGTGGCTCTTCCTCGGCTTCTTCTTCGCCTTCGCGGTGAAGGCGCCCCTGTGGCCGCTGCACACCTGGCTGCCCAACGCCATGGGTGAGGCCACCGCCCCGGTCGCCGTGCTGATCACGGCGGTCGTCGACAAGGTCGGCACCTTCGCGATGCTCCGCTTCTGCCTCCAGCTCTTCCCGGAGGCCTCGAAGTGGGCGACGCCCGCCATCCTCGTGCTGGCGCTCATCAGCATCGTCTACGGCGCCCTGCTCGCGGTCGGCCAGCGCGACATCAAGCGCCTGGTCGCGTACGCGTCGATCTCGCACTTCGGGTTCATCATCATGGGCATCTTCGCGATGACCAGCCAGGGCCAGTCGGGCGCGACGCTGTACATGGTCAACCACGGGATCTCGACCGCCGCTCTGATGCTGGTGGCCGGCTTCCTGATCTCGCGGCGCGGCTCGCGCCTGATCGCCGACTACGGAGGGGTGCAGAAGGTCGCACCGGTCCTCGCCGGCACCTTCCTGATCGGCGGGCTCGCCACGCTCTCGCTGCCGGGACTTGCGCCGTTCGTGAGTGAGTTCCTGGTCCTGGTCGGCACGTTCACGCGCTATCCGGTGGTCGGCATCATCGCCACCTTCGGCATCGTCCTCGCCGCGCTCTACACGCTCGTCCTCTACCAGCGGACGATGACGGGCCCGGTGAAGGCGGAGGTCGCCGAGATGCCCGACCTCAGGGTGCGCGAGCTCCTGGTGGTCGCCCCGCTGATCGCCCTGTTGATCTTCCTGGGCGTCTACCCGAAGCCCGTCACCGACATCGTCAATCCGGCGGTCAAGCAGACCATGTCAGACGTACACAAGACGGACCCCAAGCCCGAGGTGGAGGCGGCCAAGTGAGCGCAGCAGCCGTCCACAGCCTGTGGACAACCGCAGCCGATCCGATCTCGAAGTTCGAGGCACCGAAGATCGAATACGGGCAATTGTCGCCCACCTTGATCGTCATCGGCGCGGCCGTCATCGGGGTGCTGATCGAGGCGTTCGTGCCGCGCAAGTCGCGCTACTACGCCCAGGTGTTCGTCGCCGTCGTCGCGCTCGCCGCCGCTTTCGCCGCGGTCGTCGCGCTCGCGGCGGGCGGATACGGCACCACGAAGGCGCACATCGCGGCGATGGGTGCCATCGCCGTCGACGGACCGGCCCTGTTCCTCCAGGGCACGATCCTGCTGGCCGGCCTGCTCGGCGTGTTCACCTTCGCCGAGCGGCGACTGGACCCGGAGGCCCACGGCAACCGCGTCGACTCGTTCGCCGCGCAGGCCGCGTCCGTGCCCGGCAGCGACAGTGAGAAGGCCGCCGTCAAGGCCGGGTTCACCACCACCGAGGTGTTCCCGCTCCTGCTCTTCGCCATCGGCGGCATGCTCGTCTTCCCCTCGGCCAACGACCTGCTGACGCTCTTCGTGGCCCTGGAGGTCTTCTCGCTCCCGCTGTACCTCCTGTGCGCGGTGGCCCGCCGCAAGCGGCTCATGTCGCAGGAGGCGGCGGTCAAGTACTTCCTGCTCGGCGCCTTCGCCTCCGCGTTCACCCTGTTCGGCATCGCCCTGCTGTACGGCTACGCGGGCTCCGTGTCGTACGCGACGATCGCGCAGGTCGTCGACGGCACCGTGCAGAACGTCGACCCGGCGCTCGCCGGCACCATGGGCAACGACGCGCTGCTGCTCATCGGCGCCGCCATGCTCGCCATGGGACTGCTGTTCAAGGTCGGCGCCGTGCCGTTCCACATGTGGACGCCCGACGTCTACCAGGGCGCGCCGACCCCCGTGACCGGCTTCATGGCCGCGGCGACGAAGGTGGCCGCCTTCGGCGCGCTGCTGCGCCTGCTCTACGTCGTCCTGCCGGGCCTGCGCTGGGACTGGCGGCCGGTCATGTGGGCCGTCGCGATCGTGACCATGCTGGGCGGTGCGATCGTCGCGATCACGCAGACGGACATCAAGCGACTGCTGGCATACTCGTCGATCGCGCACGCGGGCTTCATCCTCGCGGGTGTCATCGCGACCTCGCCCGACGGCGTCTCGTCCGTCCTCTTCTACCTGGGCGCGTACTCGTTCGTCACCATCGGCGCCTTCGCCGTAGTGACGCTCGTGCGGGACGCGGGCGGCGAGGCCACCCACCTCTCCAAGTGGGCGGGGCTCGGACGCAGGTCCCCGCTGGTGGCGGCGGTCTTCGCGGTGTTCCTGCTGGCCTTCGCCGGCATCCCGCTGACCTCCGGCTTCGCCGGGAAGTTCGCCGTGTTCAAGGCGGCGGCGGAGGGCGGAGCGGGCGCACTGGTCGTGGTCGGTGTGATCTCGTCGGCGATCGCGGCGTTCTTCTACATCCGCGTCATCGTGCTCATGTTCTTCAGTGAGCCGCGGCCCGAGGGGCCGACGGTCGCCGTGCCGTCGCCGTTGACCATGACGGCGATCGGCGTGGGCGTCGCGGTCACCCTGGTGCTCGGTGTCGCGCCGCAGTACTTCCTGGACCTGGCGAGTCAGGCCGGGGTCTTCGTCCGCTGATCACGCGGGCCGGGACGTGCACAGGCGTCGGGCCCCGCTCCCTCACCGGGAGCGGGGCCCGACGCGTTGTCGGAGGACCGGGCGCGCCGAGCCGCGCGCGGGGCGGGGGACTCAGGGCCACGGAGGGCAGCGGCGCGGTAGCAGTCTGTGGACAACTCCGAGGGTGTCGGCGCGGAGCCCTATGGTGGCTGTCGTGGGCGAAGCACGACATACGGGGGACGACGAGCGATGAGCGGGACGGGCGGGACGGGTGCGATGACCGGAGCGGACACGACGATGACACAGGGCGACAGCGAGGCGCTGGCCACGCTCCACCGTGTCTTCGGGTACGACGCCTTCCGCGGTGAGCAGGAAGCGATCATCGAGCACGTGGTGGCCGGCGGTGACGCGGTCGTCCTGATGCCGACGGGCGGCGGCAAGTCGCTCTGCTATCAGATTCCCGCACTGGTCAGACCGGGCACCGGCGTCGTGGTCTCCCCGCTCATCGCGCTGATGCAGGACCAGGTCGACGCGCTGCGGGCGCTCGGCGTGCGCGCCGGGTTCATGAACTCCACGCAGGACTTCGACGAGCGCCGCATGGTGGAGGCGGAGCTCCTGGCGGGCGAGCTGGACGTGCTGTATCTGGCACCCGAGCGGCTCCGCCTGGACACCACACTGAACCTGCTGTCCCGCGCGAAGATCTCCGTGTTCGCCGTCGACGAGGCGCACTGCGTGGCCCAGTGGGGCCACGACTTCCGCCCCGACTACCTCGCACTGTCCGTGCTCGGAGAGCGCTGGCCCGACGTCCCGCGGATCGCCCTGACGGCCACCGCCACGCGCGCCACGCATCAGGAGATCACCCAGCGACTGGGCATGCCGAAGGCCCGCCACTTCGAGGCGAGCTTCGACCGCCCCAACATCCAGTACCGGATCGTCGGGAAGGCCGACCCGAAGAAGCAGTTGCTGTCGTTCCTGCGCGAGGAGCACGCCGGCGACGCGGGCATCGTCTACTGCCTCTCCCGCAATTCGGTGGAGAAGACCGCCGAGTTCCTCTCCCGCAACGGCATCGAGGCGGTGCCGTACCACGCGGGCCTGGACGCCGGCACCCGCGCCGCCCACCAGTCGCGCTTCCTGCGCGAGGAGGGGCTCGTGGTGGTCGCCACCATCGCCTTCGGGATGGGCATCGACAAGCCGGACGTCCGGTTCGTCGCCCACCTCGACCTGCCGAAGTCGGTCGAGGGCTACTACCAGGAGACGGGTCGCGCCGGCCGCGACGGGCTGCCGTCCACGGCCTGGATGGCGTACGGCCTTCAGGACGTGGTCCAGCAGCGCAAGCTGATCCAGGGCTCCGAGGGCGACGAGGCGTTCCGCCGCCGGGCCGCCGCCCATCTCGACGCCATGCTGGCGCTGTGCGAGACGGCCCAGTGCCGCCGGTCGCAGCTCCTCGCCTACTTCGGCCAGGAGCAGCACACCCCGGCCTGCGGCAACTGCGACACCTGCCTGACTCCGCCCGACACCTGGGACGGCACGGTCGCGGCGCAGAAGCTGCTGTCCACGGTGGTGCGATTGCAGCGCGAGCGGGGCCAGAAGTTCGGCGCCGGACAGATCATCGACATCCTGATGGGGCGCCGCACCGCCAAGGTGATCCAGTTCGACCACGACCAGCTGTCCGTGTTCGGCATCGGCGAGGACCTGTCCGAGCCCGAATGGCGCGGCGCCGTCCGGCAGTTGCTCGCCCAGGGGCTGCTCGCCGTCGAGGGCGAGTACGGGACGCTGGTGCTCACCGAGACCAGCGGCGAGGTGCTGCGCCGCGAGCGCGAGGTGCCGCTGCGCAAGGAACCGAAGCGGCAGGCCGCACCCCGCTCGTCGTCCGGGGCCAAGGGCGAGCGCAAGGCCAAGGCCGCCGTGGCGGAGCTGCCCCCAGAGCTCGTCCCCGCCTTCGAGGCGCTGCGCTCCTGGCGAGCCGAGCAGGCCCGTGAGCAGGGCGTCCCGGCGTACGTCATCTTCCACGACGCCACGCTCCGCGAGATCGCCACGGTGTGGCCCACCTCGGTGGCCGGCCTGGGCGGCATCGGCGGCGTGGGCGAGAAGAAGCTGGCGACGTACGGCGAGGGAGTGCTGGAGGTGCTCGCCTCGTTGGACGGCGCCCCTGGCGAGACCCCGGCCCCGTCCAGCGGCAGGGCCCCGGCCTCGACCGCTGACCAGGCACCGGACCCGGACTGGCCCGAGCTGAGCGAGGAGCCGGAGCCGGAGGACTGGATGTAGGACGCCGGGTCGCCCGGGACCGGGCCACCGGGATGCGGCACCTTGCGGGTCGCCCGGCGCCGACGGGGGCTCGGCGCCGCAGGGCCTGACATCACGGGGTCCGGGTGTCGCGGGTCCGGCGTCACGGGGCAGGGGTCTCCGGGGGCGGCAGTCGCGGGCGCCCGCGGCACGGGGCTCGTGGTCGCGGGGCGGCGTCCGGGGACGGCAGTCACGAGGTCCGGTGCCATGGGTCCGGGCGTCCGGGGACGGTGTCGCGGGGGGCCGGTGTCACAGGGCTCGGGTCGCGTAGGCGCGGACGTCGGCGTCGGGGTCCGTCACGGCCGTGGCGAGGGCGGCGCGCGCGTCCTCGTCGGTGCCGGCGTGGTGCACGAGTGCCAGCACCGCTGCCTTGCGGACGTCGGCGTTCGAGTCCGACAGGGCCTTGGCCAGCGTGGGCACGGCCGGTTCCGGGTCCGCGGCGGACAGCGCGGTCGCGGCGCCGGCGCGGACCTGCCAAGCGGGGTCGGCCAGCGCGGCGACGGCACGCGAGGCGGGCCCGGCCGGGCAGCCCGTGGCGGCCAGCGCCTCGAAGGCGGCGGCGCGGACCAGCGCGTCGGCGTCGGCGGTGAGCCGGTCGACCGTGGCCAGGACCGTACCGTCCGGCGTCACATGGGCCAGCGCCTTGGCCACGGTGACGCGGACCTCGCGGGACGGGTCGGCCGCCGCCCGGGTCAGCGGTTCGGTGGCGTCGACGGAGACCAGGGCGCGCACGGCCTCGATGCGCACGGCGGTGTCGGGATCCGCGAGGGCGTCCGCGAACAGCGCCGCGTCACCGAGGCGCAGTGCCCGCAGCACGTCCAGCGCCGCGGCCCGTACGACGGGATCGCCCCCGGGGAGCGCGGCGGCGAGACCGTCGCGCAGGGCGGGCTCGGGCGGCAGCGTCTCGACCAGTTCGCGCAGCGAGGCCGCCGCCGTGGCCCTCACCTCCGCGTGCGGGTCCCGCAGCGCGTCGGCGAGGACGGGTCCGGTGCCGGGCGGCACGGTCTCGGTGAGTACGGCGAGGGCCGCGCGCCGCACGCCGGGAGCGGGGTCGGTCAGATAGGGGCGCAGCGAGGGGAGTTCGGGTTCCTGCTCGGCGAGGGCGAGGAGCTCCAGCAGACGGGGTGAGGAGTCGGGGCCGTCGTCCGGGCCGCCGTGTGCGCCGTCCGGGAGGTCGCGGGGGCTGTCGGCGGGCAGTTCGGCATCGATGGGGAGTGGCGTTCGGCCGGTGGCCGCGGTGGCTGCGGTGGCTGCGGTGGCTGCGGTGGTTGCGGCAGGGGCGAGGGCGGTGGCGGCCACGGGGGCCGCGTCCCGTGCGCCCGCCGTGGCCACGCCCTCCGCGTGGACCTCGCCGAGGTGCCGGGAGGGCCCGCCGGTCGGGGTGAAGTCGGGGACGGGGACGAGATAGGGAGCCACGGGTCGAGCCGTGAACTCCATCGATCCGGAGGGGGACTTGTGCAGATCGAGGTGGTGGAACCAGGAGACGTCGTCGCGCACCGGATGGTCCGTGCGGTCGTGGTAGAGGCCCCAGCGGGACTCCGTGCGGGCGAGCGACGCACGCGCGGCCATCTCCGCGCAGTCACGGATGAAGGTGACTTCGGCGCACCGCATCAGTTCGTGCGGAGTGCGGGCCCCCATCGCCGCGATGTCCGCGCGCATCCGCTCGAAGGCTTCGAGGGCGAGCGAGAGCCGGGCGCCGGACTTGGGCGGGGCGACGTAGTCGTTCACGAAGCGGCGGAGCTTGTACTCGACCTGGGGTTGCGGCGGTCCGTCCGGATGGCGCAGCGGGCGGTAGATCAGCTCGTGCGCGTCGCGGAGCTGGTCCTGCGGCAACTCGCCCGCGTAGGGGGCGTACTGGGCGGCGTCCGCACCGGCGAGGTCACCGAAGACGAACGCGCCGATCATGTAGTTGTGTGGGACGCAGGCCAGGTCGCCCGCGGCGTACAGGCGGGGCACGGTCGTCCGGGCGTGGTCGTCGACCCGGACGCCGGACGCGGAGTGACCGCCGCACAGGCCGATCTCGGAGATGTGCATCTCGACGTCGTGGGTGCGGTAGTCGTGGCCGCGGCCGGAGTGGAAGGTGCCGCGGGTGGGGCGTTCCGTGGAGTGCAGGATGGATTCGAGGGCGCTGATCGATTCCTCGGGGAGATGGCTCAGCTTCAGGTACACCGGGCCGCGGTCCGAGGCGACCTCCGCGGCGAACTCGGCCATCATCTGGCCCGACCAGTAGTCGGAGTCGACGAAACGCTCGCCGTGCCGGTTGACCTGGTAGCCGCCGAAGGGGTTGGCGACGTAGGCGCAGGCGGGACCGTTGTAGTCCTTGATCAACGGGTTGATCTGGAAGCACTCGATACCGGTGAGCTCGGCGCCCGCGTGGTAGGCCATGGCGTACCCGTCACCGGCGTTGGTGGGATTCTCGTACGTCCCGTAGAGGTAGCCGGAGGCGGGCAGGCCGAGCCGGCCGCAGGCGCCGGTGGCGAGGATCACGGCGCCGGCGCGGACCGTCACGAACCGCCCGGTGCGGGTGTTGAAGCCCGCCGCCCCGACCGCGCGGCCCCCGGCCGTGAGGACCCGTACCGGCATCACGCGGTTCTCGATACGGATCCGCTCGCGCATCTCGCGCCGCCGCAGCTGCCGGTAGAGGACCTTCTTGACGTCCTTGCCCTCGGGCATCGGCAGGACGTAGGAGCCGGAGCGGTGCACCTGACGGACCGCGTACTCGCCGTGCTCGTCCTTCTCGAACTTCACGCCGTACGACTCCAGGCGCTGCACCATCGCGAAGCCGCGGGTCGCGGTCTGGCGGACGGTGGACTGGTCGACGATGCCGTCGTTGGCGCGGGTGATCTCGGCGACGTAGTCGTCGGGCTCGGCACGGCCGGGCACGACCGCGTTGTTGACGCCGTCCATGCCCATGGCGAGGGCGCCGGAGTGCCGGACGTGTGCCTTCTCCAGGAGCAGGACGTCGGCACCGTGCTCGGCGGCGGTCAGCGCCGCCATGGTGCCGGCCGTGCCGCCGCCGATGACGAGGACGTCGCAGGACAGCTCTTCGGCGGCTGCGAGCGCGGGGATCTCCACGGGAGTGCCTTTCGGGTTCTTCAACTGCCGAGTGACGTGAGGACCTCACGGCGCAGGGCGAGCCTCGCCGGGTCGTCCGATGCGGACCGCTCGCGGGGGCGCGGGACTTCGCGTACGGCGAGGAGCCGCCCGCCGCCCGCGGCGCCGTCCGGGCCGGCCGGGCGGGCGGCACCGAGCAGGGCCACCCGGTCGCCGAGGAACAGCGCCTCGTCCACGTCGTGGGTGACGAAGACGACGGTCGCCCCGCTGCCGTGCAGCACCTCGACGAGGAGGTCCTGCATGCCGGCGCGGGTCTGGGCGTCGAGCGCGCCGAAGGGTTCGTCCATGAGGAGGGCGCGGGGTGCGCCGGCGAGGGCGCGGGCGAGCTGGACGCGTTGGCGCTGTCCGCCGGAGACGCGGTGCGGCAGCTGCCGTTCGCGGCCGGCCAGGCCGACCCGGGCGAGCCAGGACTCGGCCTGCCGCCGCCGCTCGGAGCGTGCCGTTCCCGCGATGGCGAGCGGGAGTTCGACGTTGGCGCGCAGGGTGCGCCAGGGCAGGAGGGAGTCCTCCTGGAAGACGAGCGCCCGGTCGGCGGCGGGGCCCACCAGGGGGCTGCCGTCCTGGGCGACCGTTCCCGCGAGGATGGGCAGCAGCCCGGCGAGCGTGCGCAGGAGGGTGGACTTTCCGCAGCCCGAGGGGCCGACCACGGTGAGGATCTCGCCGGGCGCGACGTCGAGGTCGACGCCGTCGAGGGCGGGGGCGCCGGGGCGGCCGAGCGAGGCGTTCACGAGGGAGAGCCGAGTGCCGCGCACGGCGGCCGGTGTCTCAGACGAGGTGCTCATCGCGTGCCCCCTCGGGATGTACGGGCGTCGTCGTCCCGGCGGTGACCGCCGCAGCGGCGGTCCTGCGGGCGCGCGGCCCCGGGACCCGGCCGCGCGCCCCGGGAACCCGGGGGTGTGCCGTGGCGACGTACTCCGTGCGGGGCAGCCAGCGGGTGAGCCACCGGCCCGCGCGTTCGACGGCCGTGGAGGTGAGCCAGCCGAGCACTCCGATCGTGACCATGCCGACGAAGACGCCGGGATAGTCGACGACGGTGTAGTCCTGCCACGTGCGGTAGCCGACGCCGTACTGACCGGAGATCATCTCGGCGGAGATGACACAGATCCACGAGACGCCGATGCCGACGGAGAGGCCGCCGAAGATCCCGGGGAGGGCGCCGGGCAGGACCACCGAGCCGAGCACCCGCCACCGGCCGCCGCCCATGGTGCGCACCGCCTCCTCCCATACGGGCGTGAGGGCGCGGACGGCGTGCCGGGTGGAGACCAGGACCGGGAAGAAGGCGGCGGTGCAGGTGATGAAGACGATGCCCTGTTCGTTGCTGGGGAACAGGAGGATCGCGACCGGCACCAGCGCGATCGCCGGGATCGGGCGGACCACTTCGAGCAGCGGCCCGAGCAGGTCCTCGGCGAGGCGGGAGCGGGCGACGGTCACACCGGTGGCGACGCCCAGGACGGCGGCCAGCAGGAAGCCGGTCAGGATGCGGGTGAGGCTGTCGGTGAGGTCGGTCCAGTAGTCGGCGCCGCCCAGCCGGTCGCCGAAGGCGCGGGCCACGTCGGCGACGGTGGGGAACTGCGAGAAGCGCAGCCACAGGTCGACGTTCAGGCTCGTCAGGAGCTGCCAGGCGGTCAGGGCCGTGGCGAGCGACGCGGCCCTGACGAGATGGCGGGTCATGACGCCTGCTCCAGGGCCGCGGCGTACGAGAGGGTGCGGGCGCCCCGGTGGGCGGCGGCGTACTTCCGGGCGGCGGCCTGGGTGACGAAGGGGTGCAGCTCGTCGCCGTCGGCCACCCACACCGACCTGTCCGCGAACCAGAGCGTTCCGGTGGTGGTGTCGGGGACGTACGCGGCGCGGAGGGTGGAGCGGTGCGCGGCCACGTATCGCAACAGGGCGCTGGGGGAGTCGAAGGTGCGGGTGGCGGCGGCGCCCTTCGGCCACGCCTCGCTCGCGGCCGGCGGGGGCGCCGCGGCGAGCTGGTCGGCGTACGCGGCCGGGCCGAGAGCACGTCTGACGTACCGGTCGTCGACGAAGGCGTCCACGTCGACGTCGCCGACGAGTTTCGCCGACTTCAGGATCGCGACGTCCTTCTTCAGGGCGGAGACCAGGCGGGGCTGGAGCGCCGGACCGAAGGTGGCCGTGCCGTGCGCGCCGTTGTAGAGGTAGACGACCTCGGCGGGCAGACCGGTGGCCTTCGCGACCTTCTCCGCCGCTGCCACCGGGTGGTCGTGCAGGTAGTCCGTCGCCTCCGCCTGAGCCTTCAGGAAGGCCTCCAGGACGGCCGGGTGCTTCTTGGCGAAGTCCTCCCGGGCGGTCACGCCGTGGAAGGTCGGCAGGTTCAGTTCGGCGCCGTCGTACAGGGCCTTCGCCTTGCCCTGGTAGGCGAGCAGACCGGGCCAGGCGACGAACTGCGACAGTGCGTCCGCGCTGCCCGCCGTGAGCGCCGAAGCCCCCACAGCGGGCTGCTGGTTGAGCTTCTGGATTCCCTTGTCCGGGTCGATGCCCGCGCGCTGGAGGGCCCGTACGAGGGTGCCGTCGGCGGCCGAGCCGACACTCGTCGACACCTTCTTGCCGCGCAGATCACTCAGGGAACGAAGCTTCGAATCCGGTGCCGTGACGATGGTGTTGAGGCCGCCGCGGAGGTTGTAGCCGGTGACGGAGACCAGGTGGGTGGGGCGTCCCAGCTGCTTGCCGCGGGCCGCGTTGATGAGGAGCGGGAAGTCGCCCATCGAACCGATGTCGATCTTCCCGGCGGTCATCTGTGCGGTGATCGGGGCGCCGGTCGCGTAGTCCTGCCAGTCCACCTTGTACGTGGTTCCGTCACCGAGCGCGTCGAGCTGCTTCTCGAAGGAGCCGAGCGAGCGCAGCAGGGTGCCCGCGGTGACGGTGTTGATCGTCTTGGACTGGTAGCCGACGGTGACGGTGACCGTGGAGCCGTCGCCGGCCGCCGTGTCCGCGCCGCACGCGGTCAGCGGAAGGGCCAGAGCCGCCGTGGTGAGGGCGGCGATCGCTTTGTGTCTCATGGGAGTTCGGGCCTCTCACCGCAGCAGATAGGGCATGTCGACCGTGACGGCCCCGGTGGGGCAGCGCGCGGCGCACGGGCCGCAGTACCAGCACTCGTCGACGTGCATGTACGCCTTGCCGCTGCTCTCGTCGATGGCGAGGGAGTCCAGCGGGCACATGTCGACGCACAGGGTGCAGCCGTCGATGCACTTCGACTCGTCGATGGTCACGGGCACGTCGGCCCGCTGGGGCGCCAAGGGCATGGCTGTCTCCAGGAAGGTCCTGCGGGATACGGAAGGGGTGAGGTGGGGAGGGGGCGCTCAGCGGGCGCGGCGGAGCCGGCCGCCCATGCTGATGCGGTCTCCGCGGAAGCGGATGAACTCCAGGTCCACGGGGCGGCCGTCGGCGAGATGGGTGAGCCGTTCCAGCATGAGGACGGCGGTGCCGCGCGGGGCCTGGAGCACGGCGGCGGAGTGCGCGTCCGCGTTCACCGCCTCCAGTGTGATGTCGGCGTGCCCGAGCGGCTGTCCCGTGATGGCTTCCAGGAGGCGGAAGACGTCGGTGTTCTCCAGGTCGGCGGCGAGCAGGTCGGCACCGAGGTCGAGGGGGATGTAGGTGAGGTCGAGGGAGAGCGGGAGGCCGTCCAGGCGGCGGAGGCGTTCGATGTAGAGGACGTCGGCGCCTGGGGCGATGCCGAGGCGGTCGGCCACGGGGGCGGGTGCGGCCACCGGGCCCATCGAGCGGACCTCATTGCTGACCTGGCCGTGTTCGCGCAGGGTCTCCGCGAGTCCCATCAGCCGGTCGAGTCCGTGCGGGTACTTCTGTGCCACGACGACGGTGCCGACGCCGGGCAGTCGTTCCACCAGGCCTTCGGCGCGCAGCAGGTCCAGGGCCTGGCGGACCGTGTTGCGCGAGGCTCGGTAGTCCGTGCCGAGGGCGGCCTCGTGCGGCAGGGAGCCGTCCGGATAGCCGCCGGTCAGCACCTGCCGACGGAGGAGGTCGGCGAGTTGCCGCGCCCGGTCCGCGCGCAGCCGACGCCGGTGGGCGGCGACGGTGGTCGCGCCCTGGCCGGCGTGGTCGCGGATGCGGTCGGTGAGCATGCGCCGGACGATACCGACGCGGTGCGGCGAGTGGTGTTGCTGGAGTGTTGCGCCACTTGGGCACGCGGCGGGCGCCGCTCTGACCTGCTACTTTCGTTATCACCGTCGAAGATCTGCCACCGGCGGCGGAGGCGGGGCGGGGGCCGAACCGGCCCCCGGGCCCCAGGCCTCCGCGGCGCCGGGCGTGCGCCCGGGCCCCGGCCCGACTCCGGGTTCCCGCTTCTCTCGAGCGGTTGCCGCACGCGTCAGGACCTGGCGCCGGACGTGTCGGGACCTGGCGCCGGACGTGTCGGGAACGCGTGCCCCGGACTGGCCGCACCGGTGACGCCGCACGGGCCGGTCCCGCGGCGCCGGCCGTGCCCCTTAGGCCTCCGTGGCACCTACGGCGCTCGCGATGCGGCCGCGGACCTCTCCCAGCCCCACCTTGGTTCCGCCGGGGCCGGGTGCCCAGGCCGTCAGGGTCACCTCGTCGCCGTCCTCCAGGAAGGCGCGCTTGCCGTCGGGGAGTTCGAGCGGGTCGCGGCCGTTCCAGGTGAGTTCCAGGAGGGAGCCGCGTTCGGCGTCGGAGGGGCCGCTGACGGTGCCGGAGCCGTACAGGTCGCCGGTGCGCAGGGAGGCGCCGTTCACCGTCATGTGGGCGAGCTGCTGCGCGGCCGTCCAGTACATGGTGGAGAAGGGCGGTTCGGAGACGACGTGACCGTTGATCGCCACGGAGATCCGCAGGTCGTAGCCGCCCGGCTCCTCGGCGGAGTCGTCGAGGTAGGGGAGCAGGGGATGCGTGCGGGCGGGCGGCGCGACGAGGGCGCTGTCCAGGGCGTCGAGCGGGGTGATCCACGCCGACACCGACGTGGCGAAGGACTTGCCGAGGAAGGGGCCGAGGGGCACGTACTCCCACGCCTGGATGTCGCGCGCCGACCAGTCGTTGAGGAGGCAGAGGCCGAAGACGTGGTCGCGGAAGGAGGAGAGCGGGACGGGCGTGCCCATGGGTGAGGGGGCGCCGACCACGAAACCGACCTCCGCCTCGATGTCGAGGCGGACGGAGGGACCGAAGACGGGCTCGGTGTCGGCGGGCGCCTTCCGCTGGCCGGAGGGGCGCACGACGTCCGTGCCGGACACCACGACCGTGCCGGAGCGGCCGTGATAACCGATCGGCAGGTGCTTCCAGTTGGGGGTGAGGGAGTCGGCGGCGTCGGGCCGGAAGATCTGACCGACGTTCCGGGCGTGGTTCTCGGAGGCGTAGAAGTCGACGTAGTCCGCCACCTCGAAGGGAAGGTGCAGGGTGACCTCGGACAGCGGGTGGACATGCGGTTCGAGGGTCTCCCGGTGGGCCGGGACGGTCACCCAGGCCGTGAGCGCCCGGCGTACGTCGGACCAGGTGGTGCGGCCGGCCGCGAGCAGCGGGTTCAGCGTGGGCTGCGCCAGGAGCTCGGCGTACGGGGAACCGAGCGCGCGGGCGGCGGCGCCCGCGTCGAGCACGTGGTCGCCGAGCCGGACGCCGACGCGCCGCTCCGCGGAACCGCCCGGGTCGCCGTTCGGGGAGAACACGCCGTACGGAAGGTTGTGCGGGCCGAAGGGATCGCCCTCGGGGACATCGAAGGGGGGCATCGGTAGGTGCCTCGCTTTCGGATTCGTACGCGTCGTCTGATCCAGGGGTGCCACACGTTATGTGTGGTCGCGGCACACGTTACGGGGGAGTGACCCTGCTGTGGCAGTGCCTAAAGAGTTTGCAATGTCCGAATTTTCCTTGTCGGACGTGGCAATTCCGGCTTAGCGTCCTTTGGGGACACGGACGGGGTGGGTCCGGTCCGTAGGGGGACGCGTGGGGGGACCCGTGGCCAGGAGCTCCAGAAGTGCGCCGGTGCACGCCGACCAGCATGTTCCGGGCCTCATCGTGAAGTTCGGCGACTATCCGCTGCACCACGGTGGGGTGGGTGCCATCCGGAGTCTGGGCCGGCTGGGCATCCCGATGTATGCGATCACCGAGGACCGTTACACACCGGCCGCGAGCTCGCGCTATCTGCGCCGTGCGTTCGTCTGGCCGACGACGGGGACGGAGGAACCGGAACGGCTCGTCGAGGGGCTGCTGCGGATCGGCAGGCGGATCGGGCGGCCGACGGTCCTCGTGCCGACGGACGAGGAGGCCGCCGTCCTCATCGCGGAGCACCAGGACGAGTTGGGCGACCGCTTCCTCTTCCCGCGCGTGGACGCCAAGCTGCCCCGCAGGCTCGCCAGCAAGCAGGGGCTGCACGAACTGTGCGTCGAACACGGCATCCCCAGTCCTGCGGCGGCCTTTCCGCAGTCGTACGAGGACATCGTCGAGTTCGCCGAGAGCGCCCGCTTTCCCGTCGTCGCCAAGAACCGCGAGGCGTTCGTGCGCCGCAGCCGTCCCGCCGTGAACGGCACGACGCGGATCGCGACCCGCGAGGGCCTGCTGACGCTCGCCCGGGACTGGGGTCCGCAACCGGGCGTGATCCTCCAGGAGTACCTGCCCAGGGAGGACGCGGAGGACTGGATCGTGCACGCCTACTTCGACGCGGACTCGACACCGCTCGCGATGTTCACGGGCGTCAAGGTCCGCTCCTGGCCGCCGCACGCGGGAATGACGGCGAACGCGTACGTCGTCGACAATCCGGAACTCGCCGACCTCGCCGCCCGGTTCATCAAGGAGATCGGCTTCAGCGGCATCATCGACCTCGACCTGCGCTTCGACCGGCGCGACGGGCAGTACAAGCTTCTCGACTTCAACCCGCGGATGGGCGCGCAGTTCCGTCTCTTCGAGAACGAGTCGGGCATCGACGTCGTCCGCGCCATGCATCTGGATCTGACCGGGCGCGCCGTTCCGGAGGGGGAACAGCGGGCCGGTCACCGCTACGTCGTGGAGAACATCGACCTGCCGGCGCTGCTCGCCTACCGGCGCAGCGGCTACACGACACCGCACGCACCGGCTCGCGCGAGTGGTACGGAGCTGGCCTGGCTCGCGGGTGACGACCTGCGGCCGTTCTTCACGATGCTCGCGCGCTTCGTGCGGCCGGGCGCGAAGCACCTGTATCAGCTGTGGCGCACCAACCGCCGCGGCAGCACCACCACGAAGTGACGGCAGACGTCCGACGTCCTGGGGAGGGGACTTCGTGATTCATCCGGTAGCAGTCATCGGTGCCGGGCCGTTCGGCCTGTCCACCGCGGCCCATCTGCGGGCCCGCGGTGTCCCGGTGCGTGTCTTCGGCGAGCCCATGGTGAGCTGGCGCGACCACATGCCCGAGGGAATGCTCCTCAAGTCGACCCCGGCCGCATCCACCATCGACGCCCCGCAGCGTGGGCACACACTCCTCGACTACTGCGACGCCGCGGGGATACCTCGCCTCGTCACGGACGAGGACATCATCCCCGTCGAGACGTTCATCGCGTACGGCGAGTGGTTCCAGCAGAAACTGGTGCCCGAGCTGGAGCGGGTGCGGGTCGTCTCCGTCGACCGCAAGGCCGGCCGCGGCGGCTCCGGCGGCTCCGCCCGTTCCGGTGCCGCCGAGAGCCCGGACGGCTTCGAACTCAAGCTGGACTCGGGCGAGTTGTTCACCGCGCGGGCCGTCGTGGTGGCCACCGGTCTGTCCGGACTCGACCATCTGCCTCCCGAGCTCGCGAGCGTGGCGGCCGACGGGCCCACCCCCACGGGCCCCGTCTCGCACAGCTCCCAGCACCACGACCTGAGCCGGTTCTCCGGCAAGGAACTGATCGTCGTCGGCGCCGGCCAGTCCGCTCTGGAGACGGCGGCGCTCGCGGCGGAGGCGGGTGCGCGGGTGCGGGTGGTGTCCCGCGGCAGGGGCGCCGTGGACTTCGGCGCGCCCCCGTGGCACCAGCCGAGGCTGCGCCCCGAGTCCCCCTTCGGCCGCGCCTGGTCCCTGTGGGCCCTGAGCTACTACCCGCAGCCCTATCGCCACCTGCCCGCGCGGGCCCGGCACTACTTGGTGCGCCGGGTGCTCGGCCCGCTCGGAGCCTGGTGGCTGCGCGACCGCTTCGAGGGCAAGGTCGAGGTCCGTGAGGTCCAGCGGATCGTCCGCGCCCAGGTGCGCGAGGGCAGCCCCGTCCTGACCGTCCGGACCCATGGGGGCCGGGCCGAGGAACTCTTCGCCGACCACGTCGTCGCGGCGACCGGCTATCGCGTCGACGTCGCGGCGATGGACTTCCTCGGGCACGAGCTGCGCACCGAACTGGCGGTCAGCCGCGGCACCCCGAGGCTGGGCGCGGGCTACCGCTCCTCCGTCCGAGGCCTGTACTTCACCGGGCTGCCGGCGGCGGCCTCGTACGGGCCGGTGATGCGGTTCGTGTGCGGGACGGAGTTCGCCTCGCCCCGGCTGGCCGGACATCTGGCCGCCGCACACAGGTGAGTTGGGGCGAGGTGCGCTGCGGGCGAAGCGGCGCACCTCGCCCTTGCGTGGCTGTGGAGAAGGGCGCCTCCGTGTACCGCGCGCACGGGTTGTACGGCGAACTGCCCCTGCCGTCCGGACGGTGAAGGGCGTTGCGGGCGGGATACCGGACGTCGTCCGGTTCACGGCGGGCCGTTGAGTCGTGCGATCCGTATTCTTCGGATCATGGCCGCTCCGACTGCATATTCACTCATCGCCACTGACCTGGACGGAACGCTGCTGCGCGGCGACGACACCCTCTCCGACCGGTCGCGGGCCGCGCTGGCGAGGGTGGCCGAGGCGGGTGCCCGGCATCTCGTGGTGACGGGCCGTCCCGCACCGAGGGTGCGACCGCTGCTGGACGAACTCGGCGGCGAGGGACTGGCGGTGTGCGGTCAGGGAGCGCAGCTGTACGACGCCGGGGCGGACCGGATGCTGTGGTCGGTGACCCTGGACAGGGAACTGGCGGAGACGGCGCTCGGCAAGATCGAGGCGGAAGTCGGCCTGCTGTACGCGGCGGTGGACCAGGACGGCGTGGACGGGCTGACCTTGATCGAGCCGGGCTACGTGATGCCCCACCCGACGCTCCCGGCGGTACGGGTGCGGCGGCGCGACGACCTGTGGACGGAGCCCATCAGCAAGGTGCTGCTCCGTCACCCTTCCCTGACCGACGACGAGTTGGCCTCGGCGGCACGGTCGGTGGTCGGTTCGCTGGCGACGGTCACCATGTCGGGGCCGGGTACCGTCGAACTCCAGCCATGCGGCGTGACCAAGGCGACGGGTCTCGCCCTCGCCGCGGCGCACCTCGGTCTCGCGCCCGCCGAGACCCTCGCCTTCGGCGACATGCCCAATGACATCCCCATGTTCGACTGGGCGGCCCGTGGGATCGCCATGGCCAACGCGCATCCGGAACTGAAGGCGGTGGCCGACGAGGTGACCTTGTCGAACGAGGACGACGGCATCGCGGTCGTGCTGGAACGGCTCTTCGGGGTGTAGACGCAACCGAAGAAACGGAACAAATCAGAGAAGTCTGAGAAAGACGGACAAAAATACCGATTCGGGGCGCGTGCGGAAGTCCGCCCGCGCCCCGAATCGGCGATGTGCCGCTGTCGCCGGGTCAGTACGCTCCGTTGACGTTGTCGATCGAGCCGTACTTCGCCGCGGCGTAGTTGCAGGCGGCCGTGATGTTCGCGACCGGGTCGTACGGGTCCATCGAGGTGCCGGGGACGTGGTACGCCTTGAAGGTGGGGTCGATCACCTGGAGGAGGCCCTTCGAGGGGATGCCGGCCTTGGCGTTGGAGTCCCAGTTGTTGATGGCGCGGGGGTTGCCGGAGGACTCGCGCATCACGTTGCGGTGGATGCCGTTGTACGTGCCGGGTATGCGCTTCTTGGCCATGATGTCCAGGGAGTGCTTGATCCAGCCGTCGAGGTTGTTGGCGTACGTCTTGCCGGAGGAGGGGGCCGCTGCCGCCGGTGCGGCCTTGGTGAGCGGGGACACCACGCCGGTCGCGAGGTTCTTCGTGCCCACCGTCAGCACCAGTCCCGGGCGCAGGTGGGCGGCGTCGGGGCCGATGACGGCCTTGTTGGCGTCGTACAGCGCCTGCCAGCCACCGCTCGACGGGTTCTTCTTCGCGACGCTCTGGAGGGTGTCACCGGCGACCACGGTGTAGGTGAGGAGCTGCACCTGGGGGACGGTCGCCCGGACGGTCTGCGTCGCGGTGGCGGCCTGGGCGCCGGTGGCGCTCAGGAGGGGGAGTGCGAGGGCGACTCCGCCCACACCGGCGGCGAGCACGCCACGGGTGATGAGGGGGCTGGTCCTGAAGCGGCGGTTCATGAGTCGTCCGGACATGGCGGTTTCCTCTCCTGCGCCTGCGAGGTGAGCTGTCGGGTTCGGGCGGGGAGGTGCCCGGCCGCGCTCTCTGTGCGGCTTGACCCCTAGTCGTTCCGGTTTGTCTGGATCGACGGCTTTTCTGGGTCCCCCGCTCCTGCCGTGTGTGCGTGGGTGGGTGGGTCCGGGCGGCGGCAGGATTCGGCGATCCGCCCGGGATCGACGTGAACGTATGCGAGAGCACATGTCGGGAACAAGGGCTGAATTTCGGACGAAGATCGCTTTCGCCTGATTAAGGCAGTGTCGATACGTCCGATTCAACCGGAATTGGATCCTCAACTTGCCTTTAGCAAAGGGATCCTGTGAAGACGGCGTAAATTCCCGGTCGAGGGTGCACGTGACCCAACTCACGAGACCAAGGCCAACTAAAGCGGCAAGACCGGCAACTCGGACATCACGCCTCGGTGGCCTATCGGTACGAGTAGGTACAACTCGGACATCAGGGCGTGGCGGGCCGGAGGGTATAAGTCGGGCAACTCGGGCAGGCCGCAGGGGTTTCCGTGGGGCAGGGCGGTCGTGCGTCCGGCCGCCCCGGCGGGCAGGGCCGGAGCGTCGGCGGGCCTAGCCCGACGTGCGCGGGATCCGCTTCTGCCACGTCCGGTGGAAGACCACCTCGTCGCCGTCCCTGCAGATGACCTCGTCGGAGGCGATGAACTCCCTTTCGGAGCAGGTGAGTTCCGACCGCGTCGTCACCCGGGCGTCCCAGGCGAGGTCAGGGCGGTGGAAGCGGACCGACCAGGCCGAGCGGGCGCGCGCCGACAAGGGGCCGGACTCGTCGATCGTGTACGACTCCCCGACGTCCTCGGTGACTTCGAGGCCGTCCGGGTGGATATGGGTGCCTTCGTGACGGAGGTCGGTCTCCAGACGCCACTCGCCCTTGGCGACGTCGTGCACGAGGAGCCGTTCGGGGCGCGGCTCGTCCAGCGTCGCGGGGGAGGCCGCCCCGAGGGGTGCGGACTGCTCCGGCTCCTCGAAGGCGATCGCCGGGTCCGACTCCCGTGCCCTCACCGGGAGTTCGAGGACGCCGGCCGCCGGGTCCAGGGTGAAGCCGGTCTCCGGACCGGGCTGGGGCCAGACCCACGGCCAGTACGCGGAGGAGACGGCGAGCCGGACGTGATGCCCGGGCGGGAACGCGTGACCGATGGGGTCCAGCTCGACGAGCACGTCCTCCGTCGCGCCCGGCACCCATGCCGTCGCCCGGTCGCTGCCGTGGCGCGCCGACAGATTCAGCACGCCCCGGGTGACGAGCGTCGAGGCGCCGTCGGGAGCCACGTCGCACAGCCTGGCGATCACCTGGCCCCGGGGGGAGTGCGAGGTCAGCCGCAGCCGGACCGCCGGGCGGCCCAGGACCCAGGTCTCCTCCGTGACCTCGAACTCGAAGCAGACCGACCGGGCGTCCTCCTCCCGCTGGTCCGGGGGCAGGTCGGCGTCGTGGCCGCGTGGGACGGTGCGGCCCGCGTCCACCCCGGTGTGCTGCGGTGAGCGCACCGCCACCGGGTCGCCCTGGAGCGCGTATGTGACCCGGGTCACGGAGGGCGACGGCCAGACGGGATCACCCACCCAGCGGCCGGTGATCACCGGATACGTCGTCGCCGGGGGACGCGCGTCCATGACGTACGAGCGCAGGAGCGGTTCCGTCATGATGCCGCCGGGGCCGGGGCCGGGGCCGGGGCCCGTCCCGGGCGTCGTCGGGGTGCGCAGCCAGTGGTCCCACCAGCGCAGGGTCTCCTGGAGGAAGCCGATCGCCGGGCCGGGCGGCCGGTCCCGGTCGGGATAGTGGTGCGACCACGGGCCGATCACTCCGCGTACGCGATCGGGTGGCAGGTGCTCGACCAGACGCAGCACCGTGTCGCGGTACGGGTCGTGCCAGCCGCCGACCGCCAGGACCGCCGCCCGGATCGCTCCGTAGTTCTCGCGGACGCTCCCGTGGCGCCAGTACGCATCCCGGGTCTGGTGCTCCAGCCAGGTGTGGACCGGTGGCTCCACCGCCTGGAGCCGCTTCACCCACATGTCCCGCCACATCACCTCGCCCACGTGCGCCGGGTCCGGGGGAAGGGCGGCGGAGGCGAGCGTCGCGGCCGACCTGGCGTGCAGGCCGGCGGCCCGTACGGAACCTCCTGCGTAGTGGACGTCGTTGTCGTAGCGGTCGTCCGTCGAGCAGACCGCGACGACCGCCTTGAGCGGCTCGGGTGCGAGGGCCGCGATCCGGAGAGAGTCGAAGCCGCCCCAGGAGATGCCGAACATGCCGACGCTTCCCGTGCACCAGGGCTGGGCGGCCAGCCAGTTGACCACCTCCACGCCGTCGTCCAGCTCCTCCTGCGCGTGCGCGTCCGCCGGCATGCCCTCCGCATTGCCGTGCCCGCGGATGTCCACGCGGACGGAGGCGTAGCCGTGGCCCGCGTACCAGGGGTGGCGCTGCCAGTCGCGGGGCGCGGTCCGGTCCGTGAGGCGGTGCGGAAGGTATTCGAGGAGAGCGGGTACGCGTTCCTCGGTCAGCGGGCGCCAGACGCGCGCGTACAGACGGGTGCCGTCCGGGAGAGGGATCCAGATGTCCTCGTGGGCGGTCTCGTACGGGAAGGACGTACGGATGTGCATGATCATCGCGCTCCCGGGCCCGGCGGAGCCGTGGGACTCGGGCGGTTCGGCACGGTCGTCGGGCGCGGCCTGTCGGGGCGGCCCGGCGGGCCCTTGCGGTACGTGGGGCGGGCGGGGTGCGTGGGGGTGACCTCGGTGGGCGGCGCCGTGCGCGGCGTCCACCGAGGGGATGTGTTCCGCCGTGTGCGTGCGTCCGGCCAGGTGATGCCGACCGGTCGGCGACGAGGGCCGGCTGCCGGGCTCGGCTCGGCGCAGGTTCGGGACACGGTCACCCACTTCCGGTTGTATCGGAACGTAACGCCACATGTCGCCGGGTATCGGCTGATCGCGAACATACCGTTGGTGATCGGATACCGCCCGGGCATGGAGGTACCTCCTGCCGGAGCCAAGTCGGCCGGGGGACGGTGGGCGCTCGTGGTGATCGAAACGTGACCGGATACGCTGACTTGAGTGATGGCAGCGACACATCGACAAACCGTGTCATCGACCGAATGATCGACCGAGTTTCGCCATGTGATCGTCAGCAGACAGGAGAACCTCTCGTGACCGTCGTCGGGCCGTTCGGGCTGAGCGTGCGGGACCAGGCTCTCGAAGCCGATGTCCAGGCCGGATTGGCGGCTGTCGAGGAGGGTTTGCTCGAAGCCACCAAGAGCGAGGTCCCCTTCATCACGGAAGCCGCCCAGCACCTCGTGCGGGCCGGCGGGAAGCGGTTCCGGCCGCTTCTCGTGACGCTCGCCGCGCAGTTCGGTGACCCCTACGCGCCGGGTGTCGTGCCCTCGGCGGTGGTCGTCGAGCTCACCCACCTCGCCACGCTGTACCACGACGACGTGATGGACGAGGCGGACGTGCGGCGCGGGGTGCCGAGCGCCAACACCCGCTGGGGCAACTCGGTCGCCGTCCTGACCGGTGACTTCCTCTTCGCCCGCGCCTCCTACATCCTGGCCGACCTCGGGCCCGAGGCGGTCCGCATCCAGGCCGAGGCCTTCGAACGGCTGGTCACCGGCCAGATCCTGGAGACCGCGGGGCCGCGCGACGGGCGCGACCCGGTCGATCACTACCTCGACGTCCTGAGCGGCAAGACCGGTTCGCTGGTCGCCGTCGCCTGCCGGTTCGGCGCGATGATGTCGGGAGCCGACGAGACGGTCGTCGACGTGCTCACCCAGTACGGGGAGCGTCTCGGTGTTGCCTTCCAGCTCGCGGACGACGTGCTGGACATCGCGTCCGACTCGCACGAGTCCGGCAAGACGCCCGGCACGGACCTGCGCGAGGGCATCCCCACGCTGCCGGTGCTCCGGCTGCGTGAGCGCGCGGAGCGGCTCGGGCTCGCGGAGGACATCGCGCTGTGCGAGCTGCTCGACTCCGACCTCACCGACGACGCCCGGCACGCCGAGGCGCTGGCCCGGCTGCGGTCCCACCCGGCCCTGGAGCAGGCGCGGCGGGACACCGTGCGGTACGCGGAGGAGGCGCGTGCGGCGCTGGTTCCGTTGCCGGAGTGCGATGCCAAGGCGGCGCTCGTGGAGCTGGTGGACGCGGTGGTGCACCGGGCCGGCTGATCTGGTCCTCCGGCCCGGTCCACGTTCTGGCCCCGGCCCTCGCTCGCGCCTTTGCCCCGGTCCGCGCTCTGCTCGTGGCCCCGTCTCGGGCTCGGGCCGGCTTTCCGTGCCCTCTGATCGGCCTGCACGGCCTCGTCCTCGAGCGCCGGACGGGCTGAGCCGTCGTGTCCGGTCCCAGCGGGTTTCGGCGTGTCAGGGGCTCACCCGGAAGTGTGACGTGCGTCACTGAGTTGGATTGAGTCCAGGGTCAGATCAGGTCCGTACTCATGCCCAGAAGCTGACGCAGGGGGCGTCGGCTGAAGTACGGGGAGAAAACAGAATCATGGGATCGAACGCCACGATCAGTACGCGTCGCAAGGGTCTGATCCTGACCGGTGTCGCGGTCGCCGCCGCGGCCGGTGTCGCCGCCGCCGTCATCCCGGCGGTCGCCGACAGCGGCAGTCACCGCGAGGACCGCGGCACGAGCCACTCCGCGCACGACGACCGGACCATCGTCACGCAGAGCGGCGTCATGGGAGGCAGCGGCGGGACCATCCTCGCCACCAGCCTGCGCGGCGCCAACGAGGTGCCCGTCCAGGGCGGCCCCGCCGTCGGCGACAAGGACGGCGCGGCACTGGAGTTCATCAAGGTCAAGGGCAACAAGGTGTCCGTCGCCGTGACCTGGCGCGGCACCGGCAGGCCGACCCTGCTCCACATCCACCAGGGCGCCAAGGGCACCAACGGCGGCGTCAAGATCGACTTCACCGAGCTGCTCGGCAAGATCAGGCACCACAGCGTCGTCGGCACCGTCGAGGTCGAGGACGCGGCCCTCCTCGACGCGCTGAAGACCGACCCGGGTTCCTTCTACGCCAATCTGCACACCGCCGAGTTCCCCGGCGGTGCCGTCCGCGGCCAGCTCCACAAGGTCACCGGCACCTTCGACTTCCACAACGCCCTGGACAACTTCCAGGCCTCGGTCGTCCGGGGCAGGCAGATCTACGAGTGCAAGACCGCCGAGGACGGCGGCCGGGCCTTCGTCCAGCGCGACGTCTCGGCCCGGCTCGGCGGCCACATCGCCCACTCGTTCGTGAGGCCCGGCTCCGGGACGCCGCAGTGGGTCGCGCCCGACGGCAGCGCCGTCACCGGCGCACTGATCTCCAAGACCCCGAACGGCGACAAGAACATCCCCGAGCTGGACCTCAAGGCCACCGGTTCCGGCAAGCACCGCGGTCTGCTGGCCGGGACGCAGGAGATCCTCCGCCTCAACACGGTGGGCGGCGTCGCCCCCGCCGGGTCCTGCACGCCGGGCACCGTGGTGGGCGTGCCGTACCAGGCGGACTACGTGTTCGTGCAGCGCTGACCCCGCAGGCCGCCGCGCCCGGCCCGGTGCCGGGCGCGGCGGCCCGTCGGCCCGGGCGGTGTCTCCCCCGACCCCTACGGGTCGGGGGAGACACCGCCTCCCCGCGTCATACCGCAGGAGTACGCGGAGTTGAGTCCGCGGTCTGACGCTTCCCTCCGGCCGATTTGGTCAGATGGATAACACCACTCCTCACCGGTTCGGGTGAGAATGGCGGCTTAGGAGTGGAGAAGGGCACGACGGTAGGGCCGCCGCCGACGACGGAGGTAAGGCACACATGGCACCGTACGAATCCGACGACAGCACGAAGGCCGACGAGGCCGAGGACGTGCGCTCCGGGCGGCGCAAGGCCGCCAGGTATGTCGTCCCGGTCGCGGTGGTGGGGGTGGCGGCGGCGACCATCGGGCTGGTCCCGGCACTCGCCGACTCCGGGGACCCCGACCTGCCGAAGGTCACCGCGCAGCAGCTCATCGAGAAGATCGCCAAGTCCGACGTCCAGCAGCTGTCGGGCACGGTCAAGGTCAGCACCGATCTCGGACTGCCCGACCTGGGCGGCCTGGCGAGCGGCTTCGCCTCCGGCGCCGCCGAGGGCGACGGCGGCTCCTCCGCCGACCCGCAGTCCAAGCTCCTCGAACTGGCCTCCGGCACGCACACGCTGCGCGTCGCCGCCGACGGCCCGGACAGGAGCAGGGTCTCCCTTCTGGACAGCGCGGCCGAGTACAGCGTCATCCACAACGGCGACGACGTATGGGCGTACGACAGCAAGTCGAACGAGGCGTACCACGCGACCGCGCCCCGGTCCGAGGAGAAGAAGGGCAAGGCGCCCGAGGACGTCCCGGCCACGCCCAAGGACTTCGCGGAGGAAGCGCTGAAGGCGGTCGACGACACGACCTCCGTGACCGTCGACGGCACCGCCCAGATCGCGGGCCGGGACGCGTACCGGCTGGTCATCAAGCCGAAGCAATCCGGCTCCACGGTCGGTGCGATCAGCATCGGGGTGGACGCGAAGACGGGCCTGCCGCTGAAGTTCACGCTGACGCCGGCGAGCGGCGGCGCGGCAGTGGTCGACGCGGGCTTCACCAAGGTCGACTTCTCCGCGCCGGCCGCGTCGACGTTCGAGTTCACCCCGCCGAAGGGCGCGAAGGTCACCGAGGCCGACGAGTCGAAGGCACCGGAGCACTCCCGGAAGTCCGGCGAGGACTTCGGCATGGGGCTCGGTGAGGGGCTCGGCGGCCTGAAGACCATCGGCAAGGGCTGGAACTCGATCGCCGAGTTCGACACGGGCGGCCAGGGCATGCCGTCGGGCTCGTCCGGCAACAGCGACGTCGACGGGTTCCTGAACTCCCTCGGCGACCAGGTCTCCGGCAAGTTCGGCTCGGGTACGGTCTTCTCGACCCGCCTGGTCAACGCGCTGATCACGGACGACGGCAAGGTGTACGCCGGTGCCGTCACCAAGGACGCCCTGGTGAAGGCGGCCGACGCCGCCCACTGAGTCCCCGCAGTCGAGCGAACCGAGGGAGCCCATGGAGGAGCTGTCCGCCGCCGAGTCCGACCGGACGGACGACACGGGTGGCGCGGGCGCCGTGCCCGCCGAGGACGCGGTGATCGCCACCCGCGCCCTCACCAAGCGCTACCGCGGCGGACAGCTCGCCGTCGACGGCCTGGACCTGACCGTCCCGGCGGGCAGCGTCTTCGGCTTCCTCGGGCCCAACGGCTCAGGCAAGACCACCACCATCCGCATGCTGATGGGCCTGATCGAGCCGACCTCGGGCACGGCGCGCGTCCTGGGGCGGCCCATGCCCCGTGCCACGCGCGCCGTGCTCCCACAGGTCGGGGCCCTCATCGAGGGCCCCGCGCTGTACGGCTTCCTCTCGGGGCGCGACAACCTGATGCGGTACGACGCCGCCGACCCGACGGCCGACCCGCGCACCCGGCGCAGCCGTGTCGCGGACGCCCTCGACCGGGTCGGCCTCACCGCGGCGGCCAAGAAGGCCAAGGCGTACTCGCTGGGCATGAAGCAGCGGCTCGGGCTCGCCGCGGCGCTGCTCCAGCCCCGCCGCCTGCTCGTCCTGGACGAGCCGACCAACGGCCTGGACCCGCAGGGCATGCGGGAGATCCGGGCCCTCGTGCGTGAGCTGGCCTCCGACGGCACGACCGTCTTCCTGTCCTCGCACCTGCTCGACGAGATCGAGCAGGTGTGCACGCATGCCGCCGTGATGGCGCAGGGACGGCTGGTCGTCCAGGGCGCGGTGGCCGACCTCGCCGCCGGTGCGCGGGGCCGGCTGGTGGTGACCACCCCGGACCCGGGTGACGCGGCGCGCGTGCTGAAGGAACAGGGCGTGGCGGATCTCGTGGTGACCGAGACGGGGGTGACGGCCGAGCCCCCGGACCGTGAACTCGCCGAGCTCAACGCGGCGTTGGTGACGGCGGGCGTACGGGTCCGAGGTTTCGGGGTGGAACGGGCCTCCCTGGAGGACGCGTTCGTGGCACTGACGGGGGAGGGGTTCGATGTCGCGGGCTGAGGCGGCTCCGGGGCCGCACACGCGGCCGGACCTGGGCGGGGCCGCGGTGGACCCGGCGGGGGCCGCGCGGTCCCCCGGCCTGTTGTGGACGTTCGGGCTGTTCCGCAGCGAGCTGGTCACCACCTTCCGGCGGTGGCGGACGATCGCCCTGCTGGGCGTGCTCGCGGCCGTACCGGTCCTGGTCGGGGTGGCCATCAGGATCGAGACGAGTGACGGCTCGGCGGCGGGCGGCGGCGGTGAAGGCCCCGCGTTCATCTCGCAGGTCACCAACAACGGTCTGTTCCTGGTGTTCACCGCGCTGGCCGCGACGCTCCCGTTCTTCCTGCCGATGGCGATCGGCGTCATCGCGGGTGACGCGATCGCGGGCGAGGCGAACGCGGGGACGCTGCGCTATCTCCTGGTCGCCCCGGCGGGCCGCACCCGGCTGCTGCTCACCAAGTACGCGACCACGATGACGTTCTGTCTGGTCGCCACACTCGTCGTGGCGGTCTCGGCGCTCACGGTGGGCGCGCTGCTGTTCCCGCTGGGAGACCTGACGACGATCTCCGGGACCCGGATCAGCTTCGCGGAAGGCCTCGGCCGGGCGCTGCTCATCGCCCTGGTCGTCGCCGCCTCCCTGGTCGGGGTCGCGGCGCTCGGCCTGTTCGTCTCCACACTGACGAACAGCGGCATCGCGGCCATGGCGACGACGGTCGGCCTCCTCATCACCGTCCAGATCCTCGACCAGTTCCCCCAGCTGCACGCGCTCCAGCCGTACTTCTTCTCGCACTACTGGCTGTCCTTCGCGGACCTCATGCGTGAACCGGTGTACTGGGACGACCTGGTCCGCAACCTCGGCCTTCAGGGCCTGTACGCCGCCGTGTTCGGGTCGGCGGCGTGGGCGCGGTTCGCGGCGAAGGACATCACCGTCTAGACGGACGCCGCCGTCCGTAAGGACATCGCCGTCCGGAGGGACGTCGGCGTGCGGGAGAGGGGCGTACGGGGGCCGGGCGCGCGGCGGCGGTCAGACGGTGGCCGACTCGTAGGGGAAGCGGGCGAGCGGCGGCTCCTGCGCGAAGAACGTCTTCGCGCGAGCCAGTGCGTCGGCGTCCTCCAGCACGTCGCCGCGCCGGCTGCCGTTGCCGAGCAGGACCCCTCCGAAGCGCATCCTCATGTACGCGGCGGAGTGGTTGAGGGTGTCGACCAGCGGGTCGGCGACCTCCTGCTCCTCGTGGGCCAGTGCGGTGACGCCCCAGAGGGTGCGTCCCGCCATCGTTGTCTTGAAGTCGATGCCGGGGGTGCGCAGCCAGCCCGACCAGTAGTCCAGGTAGCGCTTGGTGAGGCCGGACACCGAGTACCAGTACAGCGGCGAGGCGATCACGATGTCGGTGGCCGCGAGGGTGGCGTCGAGCAGCAGTGCGACATTGCTTCCGGCGGGCGGGAGCAGGTGGTCGCTGTCGCGCCGCAGGTCCGTGAAGTCGGGCAGCGGATGCTCGGCGAGGCTCAGCCAGCGCTGCTCGACGTCGCCGGGCAGCTGCTCGGCGGCCCTGCGCGCGAGCAGCTCGGTGTTGCCGTCGCTACGGCTGCTGCCGAGCAGGAACAGGAAACGGCGGGTCATGGGTCCCCCTGGGGTACGCGCGGTGGAGCGACTACATGCGTGGACAATATATGCACACGCATGCACTTGTCCAGGGGGGCCGCGGTCCATGAACCGCGCGGCACCGCTCCGAACGGCGCGCCACCGCCTCGAAGGGCGCCGACATTCCACGCGTCACCGTCCCGGCGCGCCGCCTCCCCCGCCCGGCTGAGGAGGGCGCGGGACGCGCGGTGGCTGCCCAGGCGACGCCGACCCGGGCGCCGAGCCCGGCACCGGACCGCCCGGAGCGGCCGAACCCCGGCCGGACTGGCGCCGTGCGGCGCCCGCGACGGGGTTGGTGGGGGTGGCGGACGGGGTGCCCGCGACAGGGTTGGTGGGGGTACCGGACGGGGTGCCCGCGACGGGGTCGGTAGGGGTGACGGACGGGGGCCCTGCGGGCGAGGCCGTGGTCGAGGAAGGGCCGGCCGAAGGGCGGGAGCCCGGCGTCGTGCCCGCTGCCAAGGCCGGGCGCTGCCAGCTCTCCGGCACCGCCGCACGACGTTCCACCGTCCCCTGCTCCCGTGCCTGCGCCAGGCGCACGGACTGCTGGGCCGTCGGCGCGAAGCCCGGGGCCGCGTTGCCGCTCTGGGACGGGACCTGCCGGGCGCCCATGGTGCCCAGTGCGGCCTGGGTGTCGCGCGGGAAGACGTCACGGGGCAGTGCCTGGGAGGCGGCGCCGGTCACCTCGACGCGGCGCTGCTGCCCGCCGGACTCGAAGGTCATGCCGTACCCGAGGTACTGCCGGTCGTGGTCGAACATCAGGTCGCCGCGCACCTGCCCGCCCGCGGCGCGGGTTTGCTCGCCCAGGTCCCGGAGCGCCTCCGGGACCGGTGCGGTGCGCCCGAGGCTGGCGACGTACGCCTCCGCCTCCACGTGCCCCTCCCGGAACCGCGGCTTCCCGTCGGGCCCGGTGTGCATCTGCACGGCGCCGACCCGGTTGTCGGGGTGGATGTCGATGGTGAGCCGGCCGTCGCCGCCGTACTCGGCGACGAAACGCTCGCGCATGGCCGTGAACTGGACCTGGTTCTCCAGAGCGGGCGGCAGGTTAGGCCCGTAGATGGTGACGCGGGCCCGCGGGTCGGCCTCCAGGATGATCTCCGCGTCGGCCACGCCCGTGCCGCCCGCGCCCGCGACCAGCCACGTCCTCGGCGCATCCGCGGCGCTCACGTCGAAACGGTTCTCCGCGATCTCGTCGCCGAGGAAGACCCGCCCGGGGGCCGTCGCCCTGGCCTGTTCCCACTGCGCGGTGGCGTCCAGCGTCCTGAGCGCGGACCGGGCCCCGCCGTCGGCCCGCAGGGCGTCCAGCACCCCTTCCTCGCGCAGGACCTGGAGCGTCTGCCGTGCGTCGGGCGCCCCGGCGAGACGTTCGTGGGCCGGGGAGTCGGCGGGCAGCCGCCCGCGTACGGCGTCGATCGCCTCGGGCAGGTTCACCACGTCACGACGGTCGACGCCCGGCACCATCTCGGGCGGCAGACCGGTGGCGACCGTCGGCACGCCCTCGACCTGCACATAGACGTCCGGTGAGCCGTCGTTGGGCCGGATGTGCGCGTACAGACGGCCGTCCTGCGCGGGCAACAGCCGCGCCATCCCGTCGACGACCGGCCCGCGCACGGCCAGCTCGTCCTCCCACAGGCGCACGGCGTCCCGGGGCACCCGCCCGGTCGGGTCGACGAACTGGTGGGCGTCCCCCAGCCCGGTCGCCCGCATGTCACGGACCTGGTCGGCGGACTGCACGATGCCCTGGCCCGGGTCCAGGTGCCAGCGGCCCCGCGCGTCGACGAGCAGGGCGTCCGGATCACGGCCGACGAGGCTCGCGCCGCCGCCGATCATCACCTGCCGGGTGGGCCACTCACCGCTCGCCGCGGCCTCGGCGCGCAGCTGGTCCAGGGTGGCGGCGCTCGCCCGGGTGCGCCGGTCGGCCGCCTCGGCCGCCGCCGCGGCGAGTTCCTCGCGGGGAACGGGGGTGCCGTCGGGGCGCATGCCCGGCATCGGCGGCCCGTTGCCGAGCGGCAGCGTGTACGCGGCGCGGGCCCGGAACGCCTGGAGGTCCACCGCGTCCTGACCGGACAACTGCTCGACGGGCACGGCGAGATGGGACACCGCCTGCCAGGCCTGGGGCGTGAGATGGGGTTCGATCGAGTTCAGGCGCAGGTCCGCGGCCTGCAGCTCACGGTCGAACCGATCGGATCCGGAAGGGGCCTGCGGGCGGAGCCCGGTGTGATCGATGAGGGCAGACAACTCCTCGCGTGCTTCGGCGCGTTGGGAGGCCTCCAGCGTGGCGTCCGTCATCCGTGCGGCGAGGTGGTTCAGCTCGCCGACCCGGCCGAGGTCCTCCTCGGTCAGCCGGAAGCCCTCCTCGGCGGCGGTGAGCCGGCCGCGCGTCAGCAGCACATCCCGAGGCGGCGCCACCCCGGCGACCGAAGGGTCGCCGGCCGCCGCCCGCGCCGCCCGCTCGCGCACCGCGAGCATCTCGCCGATTTCGTGGCTCAGTGCCCGGCCCACCTGCTGCGGGTCCATCCGGTCGGAGAGCTGCACGAAGTGGTGGTCCGAGGTGGTGTTGACATGCATGCGGGCGACCGTGCCCGTCGGCAACGGCACCGCGTCCACGCGCAGCGTGAACTCCTTGTCCCGGTGGTCGGTGAGCACGAAGTGGGGGTCACCGGTGTCGTCGCCGCGCAGCTCGACGGAACGCAACTGCTTGGCGTACACGCTCTGTACGACCATCGGGAGCACGGCCTGAGCCTGCGCGACGACGGCTGCCTGCCGGCCCGGTTCCGGGGCCGTGCCGATGCCGCCGGTGAAACGGCTGCCCGCCACGTCGGTCGCCGTGATGACCGTGATCTCCCCGGGATCGGGCCCTCTGCCCGGCGCCGCACCATCCGTCCTCGGCCGCGCGCTCCCCACCCTGCTGTCGTACGGTTCCTGCTCCACTGGCACTTCCCCCTCGGCCGCCTCGTGGCACGTAGGATTTTGGCATGCTGATCGCTCGTTCGACTCAAGAAGCGCACCTCTACATGGACCTGCACGCCTGCGCGTGCGGAGCGAGGGACTTCGAGCGCGAGCACCGTCTCGAAGAGCGTGACGGCGCGTTGGTCGCCGTGTACGAGGGCATGTGCCCGCAGTGCGGCCGCACCCGCTCGTTCGCGTTCGTCATGTCCGAAGAACTGCCGCCCGCGCCACCGGCGTTCGGTGGCGCGGAGCCGTCCCGGATCATCGATCCCGGCGAGTTCCTGTGGGTCTCGGACCAGGTCGGCACGGACTCGGGGCTGCGGCTGCTGAACGTGCCGCCCGCCGAACAGCGCGACCACCGCGCGAGCTTCGCGTACGCGCTCGCGGCGCTCGACGAGGTCCTCAAGTTCCTTCCGGAGGACGCCGACGAGGTCCCCGCGGAGCGCTTCACCTCCGACCTCGGCCGCGAGCTGTACCGCAAGGACGCGACCCGCTTCAGCCGGGCCCGGCTGCTGGACAACCAGGCGCGCAAGCAGCGCATCCTCGCGGGCGTCGACCGGTTCAGCCCGCCGGCGGGCGCATAGCCGTTCATGGCGTCCGCGGGGGCCGGGGCGCAGTCGTCCTGATCGTGACCGCCGGGCCCGCGGGCGCCGACGGCGGCCCGCCCGTGGCCGTACCGGAGCCCGAGCGCAGCCGGCCCGCGGCGGCGACACGCAGGACGGCGTCACCCTCTCGGAACGCGGGGGCGGCACCCGCCCCGAGTACCGCCCGCGCCGTGCGGTCCGCCCGCGCCGTGCGGTCCGCCCGCGCGGCGGGCCCGCCCGGGACGGCCGGGAAGTCCCCCCGTTCCGACGTGATCAAGCCGGTCGCCAGCCCGGACGCCACCAGCTTCTCGGCGTTCTCGCGGCCGACGGAGAAGCCACGCCCCGAGGTGCTCTGTGCGTAGAGGTCCTTGATCATGTCCTCGGGGGCCATACGGCCTCCGTACCGGTCACGGCCCGCGTCGAAGTCGGCGCGGCCGCGCTGCCAGCGGCTCGCGTTCTGGGCGAGGCACTGCTCGACCGGCACCTCCACGGACAGCAGGACCCGCCTGTCGTAGCCGCCGGCGCGCAGGTCGCCGAGGAGCTGCTCGTTCCACCGCTGGTCGCGCAGCGTCGCGTCGTAGAGCAGGTTGTGGCCCTCGGCGCGCGCCCACTGCTCGAAGACGCCCTGGAGGAACGCCGACTCGCGGTGCGTGAGCGAGGCCGTCTCCGACGGGGAGAGCAGGCGACCGCCCGGCAACTCGCGTGCGTGGTCCGGCAGACGAGGGGTGCCGCCGTGCTCGGACAGCGCCACCTTGAACTCGTCCGGGTCCAGCACCACGTAGTCGCGTATGTCGATGCCGTGCACCCCGGTCAGCGCCCGGCCCAGCTCGTCGTCGCGTCCCTGCCACTCGGCGAGGCCGCGCAGCGCGCCGCCCTTGCCCGCGCCGGGCGCCCCGGCGGTGAGCAGCGCCGCGTGGCCGTCGCGCGGCAGTCCGGCGCAGCGGGCCTTGAAGTCCTCCAGGACGGCCTCGTGCAGGCGCTCGCGGTCCGGCGTCCACAGCGCGCCGTGCCGGAACCGGCTGTACGTGTCGCCGTCCCCCGGCGCCAGATCGCCGCCGGCCGACATCCTGGTCTGCAACGCCCGGTACAGCGGGCGGTATTCAGGTGCGAGCCCCGCCTCCGGCCCGTCGTGCGGGGTCATGGCCGCCGTTCGGCCCCGCCGCCCGCCCCGCCGTCGGCGCGGAGGTCGATGCGGCGCTGGATCTCGGCCACGTCCTCGCGGGTCAGCTGCCCGAGCAGCCGCGCGGCGGAGACCACGGACAGGGTGTTGTCCTGGTGGGTGGGTTCGGGATGCCCTTCGTCGAGCCCCTCCTCGGGCTCGAAGGGCCAGGCGGCGACGGTCGCGATCATGTCCTCGCGCCCCACGAACCCGGCGGAGTAGAGGCCGAGATAGGCGCGCAGGGAGGGGGCCGGACCGGCCCCCGGGGTCGCGCCGTCGGGGGCGCCGTGTGCGGGAGTCTCGTTCATCGGTGGGGTCTTCCTCGTCTGCTACTGGTCTCGGGGCCTGCCGGGGTGCTGTCCATGGTCGAGGCGGTGGCGGCGGGCGGTGCCGCCTCGTCCCGTCCGCTGTCGAAGACGGGTACGAGGGCGGGCCGGTGCCGCTCGGCCCGCCGCGCGACGTCCAGCAGCAGTGGTTCGCAGTCGTGCGCGGCGACCAGTTGGAGTCCGGCCGGGCAGCCGTCCGGGCCGATACCTGCGGGAACGCTCGCCGCGGGATGTCCGCTCAGGTTGAACGCCCAGGTGAGAGCGGTCGAGTAGCGCTCGCCGGGGCCTTCGTGGCCGTGCGGCGGGTTCGGTGTGGCCGGTGTCAGCAGCAGCGGGACCTCGCCGAACAGCTCCGCGAGTCGACGGTCGTTGGCCGTCCGCACGGTCCGCGCCCGGGAGACGTCGCCGCCCGGCGTGCGCAGGGCCAGCCAGGCCGGTCCGGGGTCCGTCAGGGCCACCTCGCGCTCCACCAGGCGGACGATCCCGGCCGCGGCGAGCCGCCGCACCTCCGCGAACGCGCGGGCGGCGATGCCGGGATCGGTGTCGGCGAACCCGAGGTCGGCGGACCAGACGGCGGGGACCGGCGGTACGGAGGCGCCGGGCGGTACGGAAGGGGGGTGCTGCGGGGACGGGCGCTGCTGTGCGGAGGAGGACGGCGGCCCGGCGGGGGTCCTCCCGTCCGGGCCTGCGGCCACGACCCGCCAGTACGCGGCGGCGTCCGAGGCGCTGCGTGTGAGGACTCCGGCTGCCGTCAGCCCGGTGCGGTCGGCCGACGGGAGACGGCCGGTCGTGGTCTTCAGGCCGAGGACGCCGCACCACGCCGCGGGAATCCGCACGGAGCCCGCGCCGTCGCTGCCGGTCGCCAGGGGTACCAGCCCGGCCGCCACCGCCGCCGCGGAGCCGGCCGAGGAACCGCCCGGCGTCCGGTCGGCCCGCCACGGATTGACGGTCCGGCCGTGCGCCCCGAGACCCCACGTCTGCCAGGGCGTGCCCGGGCCCGGCACCGAGGTGGCGCCGACGGGCACGCAGCCGGCCGCGACCAGGGCGCCTGCCGCGCGCAGTCCGTGCCGGCCCTTGACGCCGACCGGAACCCCCGCGAGCGGCAGCCACTCGCCCGCGGCGACCCGCGCGTCCACCTCGGCGGCGCGCCCGAGGGCCTCCTCGGCCCAGACCTCCGCGAACGCCGAGAGGCCGGGGTCCACCCGCGCGATCCGCGTCAGCGCGGCGGCGACCGCGTCGACCGCGCTGATGGTGCGCGCGCGGACGGCCGCGGCGGTGTCCTCGGCCGACAGCCACCGCAGGGCGTCCGGTTCCGGGGCCCGCGCCGGGGCCGGTTCCACTTCCGCTTCGGGTCTCATGGCGTCGGCCGAGGCTCCTTCGGTACGGCGGGCAGGATGTGTGCGGGGCACGCGCGGGACGCGTGCGGTGCGCGCGTGGCTGGTGCGGGACGGTGTGCGGCGCGTGCGCGGGGCGGGGCCGGGACACGTCTCGTACGGTCTCGTCCCGGCCGGTGCCCCGCGGCTCGCACGGCGTGGTTCAGCGGCCGGGCCCCGGGGCCGGTGGCTTCGGCTGCTGAGGGAGCTGCGGCCGGACCGGTGTTGCCGGGCCGCCGCCGGCGGAGGGCCCGCCCGCCGTGTTCGTACCGCCCCCGCTCCCGGCCCCACCGGCGCCGCGCAGCTTGGCGGCCTGGGCCACGGGGTTGCCCGGAACCGCGGGCGGCCCCTGAGCGGCAGATCCCGTCCGGTCCGCGGGGCCTGTCCGGTTCGCAGATCCCGTCTGGTCCGCGGGGCCTGTCCGGTTCGCAGATCCCGACTGGTTCGTCGGGCCTGTCTGGTGCGCGGACCCCGCCTGGTTCGTCGGCCCTGTCCGGCTCGCGGATCCCGTCTGCTTCGTTGATGTCGTCCGGCTCTCCGGAGCTCCTTGAGCCGCGGAGGTGGCCTGTCCGGCGGCACTTCCCTGCCCGGCGGTGGACCCGCGTCCGGCGGCGGCCGCCACCGAGGCCGCGGGGGCCGCCGACGCGCCCTGCGTCATCTGCTCCTTGGTGAGGTACGGGCGGGGTTCGACCTTCCAGGACGGGGCGGCCGGGTCGACCTCCCGGCGTACCACCCGCTCCATCAAGGTGGCCATCTCGACGGGCCCGATGCCGCCGGGCACGGGCGTGAGGTGCTGCGGGATGCCGTACGCGGCCCGCTGGACGTCGCCGCGCACACTGCCGTCCGGCTGCGGCACGAAACCGGAGTCGACGACGAGCCGGTGGTGCGGCCGCAGATGGTCCGGTCCCAGGATCCCGGGGTTGCCGGTCACCGAGACGACGATGTCGGCGTCGCGTACCCGCCGCAGGTCGTCCCCGGCGTCGAGCTCCATCAGCCGGTGGCCCTGCTCCCGCAGCGTGTGCACCACGCCCTGTCCGACGAAGCCCTTGCTGCCCACCACCGCGATCGTCGGATCGTCCTGCGCGAAGGGCTGCACCACACGGCAGATGCCCTCCGCCGTCGCGCACGCCGCGTACTGGGAGCGGCCCTTGAGCAGAGCGTCGATGTCCTTGGCCGGGTCCATCCGCTCGACGAGCGGACGCAGATGGGCGGGCGGCGGGAACTGGACGATGATCGCGCGGGTCGCGGGATCCTGGTTGGCGCGGTCGAGGGTCTCGGCGAACTGCGCACGCGAAGTGCCCGGCGGCATCACGATGTGGTCCGCCTTGAAGCCGAGGTGCTCGAAGCTCTTCACCTTCTGCTCGGCGGAGACCCGGGAGGCCTCCAGGCGCACCCGCCAGTCCTGCGGATCGGTGGCGGCCGGCTCGAAGCGGATGATCGCCACCCGTTGCCCCGTGGGCTCCACGGCGTCACGGTAGGGCTGGTAGAGCTCCTTGGCCTGACGCAGGACGTCCCGGCCCGACACATGCTCGGTCATCGGCGCCTCATCCCGCCCGCTCGATCCGCGCGAGCACCTGGGCGACGGGGTCGAGCCCTCGGCCCAGCAGCTCCTCCACCCGGCCGGCCGCCAGCGGCTCGTCGCCGGACAGGTCGTCGCGGTGCCCCGCCGGCCCGGGGGTCACGGTGACCCGGGTGAAGGTCTCGGGGCCCGTCGGGTCGTGGTAGGAGAAGGACCCGAAATGGGCGATCCAGTCGACCTGTTCGAGCTGCGGTCCGAAGGCCCGGCGCAGCACCGGCAGCGCGGCGTCGGCGACCGAGCCGAAGTCGTCGGTGATGCCGCGGTCGTCGGGGTTGCTCGCCAGCTCCGACACGACGGCCACCGCCCGGCGTCCGTCGCCGGAGCGGACGGCGCGCACCAGGGTGTGCGCGCGTCCAGCCCGGTGGTGCCGCCAGTCGACGACGTCCTCGAAGTACGGGGTGTGCGGGTGGTTCATGTGTGCTTCTCCTCGACGAGGTTCGAACGGCGGGGACGGCCCGTCCGTGAGGGCAGTCCCCGCCGGCCGGCGGTGGCCGGGCGGCCGGTCGGGTCCGTGCGGCGGGGCGCCCCGGCATCGACGGACGGCCGGCAGGTGTGTGCCACGGATTCCGTCCGGTCCGGTCCGCGTCGCGTCCGGGCGGTCCTCGGCCCCGCGCGGTACGGACCCCGGCGGTGATCTTCCGGCCGCCGGTTCAGTGTAGGGACGCGGCCGCTCCCGCGACCTGGCCGCCGGGGCCGGGTCACAGGCCCGGATGCTTGTCGTACGGCTCGGCGAACGGTGCGGTCTTCGCGCGGTGGCCGCCCTCCTTGCAGCCCGCGAACGGACCTGAGGGAGACCGGAGTTCGGCGAGCACGGGCCCGAGATGGTCGCGGTGCCAGACCGCCGGTCCGGACGCGCCCGCGGCCGGGTCGGTGTGCTCCTGCCAGGCCAGCCACAGGCCGTGCAGCCGGGCCACCGCCTCCAGGTGCTCCCACCAGCGCGGGCACCAGGGCTGCTGCGAGGTGACCTCGCGGCCGTACACGGGCAGCAGCAGGTCCGAGACCCAGACGGAGAGCCCGGTCATCTCGTCGGCGTACTCCTGGCCGTCGAGGTACAGGATGAACGGCGGGGCGGACTGTGCTTCGGCGGTTGTCATCGGCTCGTGATCCCTTCGGCGGCGCGGGCGGTGATGGCTTTGACCTCGGCCTGCGCCGCGGTCGCGATGCGGTCGGCACCGGGTTCGGCGTACCAGGGCCGCAGCCTGACCAGGGCCGGCTTGACGCCGGTGGCCAGGAGCAGCGCGGTGCCCTTGGGCAGGGCTCGGATGCGGTCGGCGGGCAGGATGCGCTCCAGCCGGTACGACGTCGAACGGGACCGTCCTTCCTTGCCCTTGGACCAGCTGACCGTCGAGACGTCGTGCTCGCCGACGAGCCGGGAGACCTTCTCCACGAAGTCGGCGTCGTCCAGACCGGCGCCGAGGAGCTTGATGGTGGCGGCCGACCAGAGCGCGTCCATGCCGGCCTCGCCCCACACCCGCGCGCCCTGCCGGTAACTCTGCAGCAGGGTCACGATGTTGATGCCGCGCGAGCCGAAGTGCGAGTACAGGTCGGGCAGATCGGAGATCCGGCAGACGTTGGCGGCCTCGTCGAGCACCGCCGTCATCGGCGGCTCCAGCCGCCCTCCCATGCGTTCCGCCGCCACGACCCCCGCGCGCAGCACCGAGTCCGCCGCCGCGGCGATGACGCCGGCCGCCGAACCGCCGCCGTCCTTGGACAGCAGGTAGAGCGTGTCGTTCGACAGCACGTGCCGGTCCGGCAGGAACTGCGGCAGGTCCGGGTCCGGACTCACCCATGCGGCGATCGCCGGGTCGAGCAGGCACGCCACGCACTGCCGTGCCGTCTCGTAGATGCCGTCCCGGGTCTCCACGGCGCCCTGCATGGTGCCCTGGAGCTGGTCCGCGAGGGCCGTCATGCCGGCGTCGCGCAGCAGGTCGACGGGCGTGCGGTCGGCCGGGTCCGCCAGCCAGGCCAGCACCTCGCCGATCTGCCGGCCGCCGCGCTGGGCAGCGTGGAAGAGGGCGGTGAGGGTGTTCTGGGCCGCCGAGATCCAGAAGTCGCGGCGGGTCGCGTCGTCGTTGACCGCGCCCACGAAGTGCCCGGCCAGGCGGCGGGCGCCCTCGATCGTCGACGCGTCGGCGAGCATGTCCCACCACAGGGTGCGCGGCGAGTGCGCGATGCCCTGCGGGTCGAACGTCCACACCCGGCCGACGCGTTCGCGCTCGGCGCGCGTCACGCTGTAGACGTCCGCCTTGTTCGACGTCAGCAGCACGCTGCCGCGGGCCCGCAGCACGCGTGGTACCGCGATGCCCGTGGACTTGCCCGCACGCGGGGCCATCAGGTCCAGCTCCACGTCCTCGTAGCTGGATCGGAGTTCGGGGCCACTGGGCTCCAGGTTGCCGAGGAGGTTCCCCGTGTCGTCCGCGGTGATCCTCCCCTGCTTCGCCAGCGCCGGGCGGAGCTCACGGGCCCGGCGCTCGGCGCCCTTGGGCAGCAGGCCGGCCAGTTCCTTGCGGCCCGCGAGCCCGCTGGGCCCGGCCGTCCGGCCCCGCACCAGCAGGACGAGGACGACCACGACGGCGACGACCGCGCCGAAGACCGTCGCCATGCCCGCGGCGACCGCGCCGGCCGACGCCGTCGGCCACACCGCGGCCGGGCCGTCCTTGACCAGCGTGGACATCGTGGCCAGGCCGAAGGGCGGCGGGTGCCAACCGGCGCCGCTCACCGCGGCTCCGGCCGTGCCGCCCAGCCAGGCCCCGAAGAAGAGCGTGCCGACGAGGAAGGCCGCGCCCGGCACGATCCAGGGGAGGAAGTCCTCCCCGCTGTGCTGACTCTTGCGTGTGCTGCTCACTGCTGCTCCCCGTTTTTCGGTGTCCTGCCGCCCCCGCGGCTCGCCCTACGCGCCCTTGGACAGGCTCGGACCTGCCTGTGACCAGCGCGTGTTGGTGTTGTGCAGGGCCCGCTCGGTGTCCGTGATGGACACCTTGATCGGGATGCCGGGACGACCGCCGACCTTGATCAGGAACCGGCCCCGGCCGGGCGGCTCCTCGTTCCCGCCCGTGCTCGCCCAGCCCGGCGGGGACGACCACGACGACACCAGTTCGATCTCCCGCTCGGACATCCCCACGATCTCGCCGAGTTCCTTCATCTCGGTACGGGGAAGGCCCGCGCAGACGACCATGCCGGCCCGTTCCACGAAGCCCCGCGCCTTGGCGCGGTCCGCCTCGCTGCCCAGCGCCTCGGCGTCCTTCAGCGTGTGCGTGATCTTCGCGTCGCCGAGGCCGAGCGACCGGTTGAGCCGGGTCAGCGCGTCGATCCGCTCGACGATGCCGGAGGCGGCCCGCAGCGGGCGCCACAGCTCGTCCAGGACGGTGAAGAACCAGCGCTGCGGGGCCAGTCCGGCGTCCGCGAGCGCGTGCGCGGCGGCCACCGTGCCGAGCCCGTCCGACCAGGCGGCGAGCATCGCGGCCGCGGTCAGCTGGGTGTCCGCCTCACCGATGCGGGAGATGTCCACGCACACGGCGGGGGACGCCGGGTTGATCCGGGTCGACGTCTCGGCCGCGAAGGTGTCGCCGAGGGGGCCGTCCAGCACGCCCAGCAGCGAGCGGTGCAGCGGGTCCACGGCCTCCTGGTACCGGGCCACGTTGCCCCGGTCCAGCGTCACCGCGCGGACCCGGTCGGGGCCCTCGTCGAGCACCTTCAGCAGATCGGGCAGCAGCGGGGCCCGCCCCGGCTTCGTCCGCTCGGCCAGGTGGTGCAGACAGGCGGAGAGCACCGACTGCTCGTGGTCGTCCATCGGACGGCCGCGGACGATCGTGATGAGCGCCGCGACCATGTTCAGCACCCGGCCGTGGGCCTCGGCGGCCAGCACCCGGCCGCGCTCGCCGCCGATGCGCACCGCCGCCTCGCCCATCGCGCCCGGGTCGAGGACGTTGATGCCGCCGACGCCGCGGCCGATCGAGATGACCTGGCCGCCCAGCGCCCTGACCGTGTCGGCGTAGTCGGGCTTCAGGTCGCCGAGCACCAGCGGGGTGATGCCCGTCGCCGACATCCCGATGAGCATCCGGTTGACCAGTGTCGACTTGCCCAGACCCGGCATGCCGAGCATGAACAGGGACGGGTTGGAGATGTAACGGGCCCGGGTGAACCAGGAGATGGGGTCGCCGCACACCGTCGCCCCGGTGTGCAGGTGCTGGCCCAGCGGGACGCCCGTCATGGGCGCGCCGGAGCCCGCCGCGAACGGCCACAGCCCGCACGCCTGCACGGTGGTCGCCCGCCACAGCGCGGGCGGATCGACGTGCCCGACCTGGCCCCCGGCGGGGCCGTACCAGCCGCGCGGCGGTGCCACCTGCGGCCTCGGCGTCGACTGCTTGCTCACAGCGCCTCCCGGATCTGGTACGGAACGAGGGTGTGCTCCCACGGCAGCAGGCCGACCGGCAGCGTGCAGGTGAACGCGGAGGCCTGCATACGGTCCGCGGGGCGCATCAGGATGCGGGACGAGGCCTGCAGGTTGCGGACGGTGATGGCCGCGTCCTGCAACTGCTCCTCGTCGTCGACGGTGACGGTCACCATCAGCGAGAACTCGACGAGCCCCGCGCCCGCCGCCTCCTCGGCGGCGGTCTGCTCGGCGGCCTGCATCTCGGAGCTGGCCCGCGCCTGCACGAGACCGCGCCGCGATCCCGCCATGAAGTGGGCGGAGCGCCGGTCGGACTCCACGATGCGGGCGGAGGTCGCCGGGTCGATGGGCCGGTAGATGAGGGAGACCCGCTTGCGCCGGGTGCCCGGCGCGGGTTCGAGGAGGCCGCGCAGCACGCTCGACCTGACCGTGCCGCGCGGTGCGAGCGTCAGCATCCAGGTGCGCGAGACACCCGAGTCGTGCTTGTACGCGGTGACGGTCTCGACGGCCGCCGCCGGGCCCGCGTCGCTCCACTCCAGCCCGGTGGTGGAGTGTTCGGCGCGGGCACTGAGCACGTCGGGGGCGACGGCCGGGTCGAACGCCACCCGTACGATCTCGGCGAGCCGCTCCGCCGCCAGCGGGTACGCGCTGCCGCCGCCGGCCGCGACCAGCCCGGACAGCAGACCCGGCAGCCGCATCGACAGATCGGTGATGATGTCCTCGACCTCACGCTTGGGTCCGCCGGTGGGGCCGTAGGTGAGCGCGATGTACGTGTGCATCTCGGAGGACGCCGACGGATAGCGCTCGACGACCTCCTCCATCACGGCGCGGGCCGCCGCCGGAGCGTTCGGCGAGATGCGCGGCAGCACCTCGGCCGCCAGCCGCGTCCCGGTGTCCGGGGCCGTCTCCACGACGACCTGCGCGCCGCGCAGACCCGGCTCGTGCGACAGCCGCGACAGCCAGTCGCCCCAGGAGGCCACCCAGATGTCGACCTGCTCGGGGTCGACCAGTGAACCGCCGTCCGGTTCACAGGCCAGCACCACGGTGTACAGACCGCGGCCCGGGTGGTGCAGCACGCCGAAGGAGCGGTTGTAGGCGTCGCGGCCCTCGTACATCTTGGTGCGGGCGAGCAGGCCGGGCGGCTGGTAGCGCCCGCCGGGGCGCTTGGACAGTGGCCCGGAGACGTAGGTGTGCGAGCCGTTCGCCTTGCGCTTCATCCAGCCGATGCGGATCGCGAGGACCTGGTAGACGTTGCGGCCGTCGACGGTGCGCAGCGCCAGCGGGGCGAGGAACAGCGCGACCGGCACCAGCACGACCACCGCGGCCAGCAGCGACACCAGTGACGCCAGCAGTGCCACCAGCAGTCCGCCGAAGGCGACGACGGTGCCGAGCAGACCCAGCGGACCGAGTCCGGGACGGCGGGGCCTGCGCCAGTTCCCGTACGTGGGACGCGTCATGGCGTCGGTGGACATGGGGTTCCTTCTTCCGGCTCGACTCAAAGTGCTTCGGGTGTACGGGGACGGGGGAGCGGGGCGCCGCCTCGTCGGGCGGCCCGCCCCGCTCCCGGGGCCTGGCGGCCTGCTGCCTACTGGTTGTGGCCCTTCATGCCGTCGTTGTCGTCAAGGGAGTTGGCGACTTCCGTGGCGGCTGCGACACCGGTCTGCACGGCGACCGCGGCGGCCTGCACCGCGAGGGCCGCGCCACCCGTGGCGGCTCCGGCCGCGGCGGCACCGCCTCCTGCGGCGGCGCCTCCCGCGCCACCTGCCCCGCCGGCGGAGGAGCCGGCACCCGCGGACGGCGAGCCCTTGGGACCGGCCGCACCGCCGCCGCCTCCACCGCCTCCACCGCCGCCACCGCCGCCTCCGGCACCGCCCGCGGCGATGCTGACGGCCCCGGTGGCCACGTTGTTGGCCGCGTTGAGCGCGACCGTGCCGCCGGAGGTGCCGCCGAGGGCGGCCGTCGCGGGGACGATCAGCTTGAGCAGGGCCGGCAGGGCGAAGACCGCCATGATCAACATGCCCATGCCGGCGATGGTCTGGTCGAGGTTCTTGGTGTCCTGCGTCATCGACGTGGCCGAATAGATGATCAGCGCCGCGGCCGGCTTGTAGAGCAGCCAGGCCCCGAGCCAGCCGACGTGCTTCTTCCACCAGCCCTCGCCCCACCCGGTCATCGAGGAGGCGGCGGCCAGCGGCAGTGTCCCGACGAGCATGATCAGGACACCGATGCGGATGTACATCAGACAGATCTGCACGAAGCTCGACAGCATCACCAGCAGACCGAAGATGAGCACCAGACCCGGCTGGTTGAGCGTGATGACGCCGAGCATCGTCGACGCGCGGTCGCCGAGGTCGGACTTGGCGTACACGTGCTGGGCGTACAGGTCCGACGCCTTGGTCAGCGCCTGCACCACCGGCACGGCGACCGCGCCGACCAGGATGACCTTCCACATGCCCATGAAGGCCTGCTTCATGGGCTGGCCCTTGCGTTCCAGGGCCATTCTGATCGCGGCCACCAGCAGCGACGCCACGGCCACGTACGCGACGATCCAGTCGATCTCCGCGTCGATCAGCCCGATGGGCTGGGAGGGGTCGTCCACGTCGACGTGCATCCAGACGCCGTTGAGCGCCTTGAGCACCTCGGCCGCGGCGTCACCGATGGCCTTGGCGAAGACGGTGACGGCACCCTCGGTGAACTCCGAACCGACCTCGTCGATCACACAGTCGACGATCTTCCAGCTGCAACTCATCTCACGCCCCCCACGTGACGAAGCCCTTGGTGCCGCTGACCTGCGACATACCGGAATAGACCGTGCCGTCGGCGTCCGGCGCGAGCTTCCAGTCGCCGTCGTCCCAGCGCATGGTCACCGACGCGGTGCCGTAGGCGTCCTTGCCGGGGACGCGGACCACGACCATCACCGTCGTCTTCTGCTTGTCGTAGGACAGGACCGTGAAGCCGGCGTAGCCGCCCGCGTCCTGCGAACCCGAGCTGGGCTTGTCGCCCTCGGCGGTGCGGCTGCGGATCAGCGCGTCGCGGCCGGGGCCGGCGACGACCTGACGGTCCACGACCTCGCGCCAGCCCTGGTAGCTGAGGTGGTCGGTGATGGCGTGGGCGGCCAGCACGGCGCCCATCGGCGTGTGCGCGAAGCAGGACCAGACCGGTCCGTCGTACTTGAGCGGGCCCACCGTCTTCGAGACCGGCACGAGGCCGGTGCCGTCGGCCTTCCAGGTGAAGTCCTTCGGCACGCTCGTCGGCTTCGCCTGGTCGCTGTCGTCGGTACGGCAGCCGGCGGGCCGGGCGTCCGCACCCTCCTTGCCCCCGCCCGAGTGCGAGCCGGAGGACGAGGTCGGATTCGGGTCCGGGTCGCCCGACGCCTGCGGCGACCGTCCGCCGCCGCCGTCCAGCATCGTGAAGACGGCGAGGACGAGCAGCACCAGCAGGAACCCGGCCGACAGGATCCAGCCTCGCTGCTGCCAGAACGGCTGCTCCCACTCCCCGCTGCCCCCTTGGGACCGGCCGGAGTTCAGCATGGTTTGCGCTCCCTTCGGATCGGGTCGTCGAATCGGTTCGTCCGGTCGCCCGGCGGTCAGGCGAAGACGAAGGTGACGACAGGACCCGCGGTGGCGACGAGGACACAGCCGCCGAGGACCATGCCGAGGCGGCCCATGTGCTCCGAGCCCTCGCCGCGGCGCATGGAGATCGCCATCATCGCGCCGGTGATGAGCACACCCGCGACGCCCGCCGCGGTGCCGGCCCAGGCGAGGATGCCGAGGACGGTGTCGACCTTGCCGGTCAGTGCGCCCGGCGCGTTGCGGTTGGGGTCGGGGACCTTTCCGTCCGCCAGGTAGATGTACTCGTGTGCCTTGGCTGCAATCGCCTTGAACATGGCTTCTCCCCGATGTGGTCGGCTGCCTCGCCGACGACGTGCTTGCTGTGAGCGGTGCTTGAGCGGTGCTTGAGCGGTCGCGCAGGAGGGACGAGGGCGGTGTGGCGCCCGGGTTCCCGGTTGCACAGTGAGCTTGGCGACTGCTGTGGGGTCCGGCCAAGCGATGTAGTGATCCAGCACCTGTCGGTGACGTGTCCGTGACACACGGGAAGAGTTCGTCATCAAGTAGCAGGTGGGACGACGGCCGGGTACGACGAACTGAGGCACCCTCACGGCGAAGTGAGGGTGCCTCAGGCGGAAACGAGCGAGGGGGAACTGCCCCGTCGCGACGGAGGAGCGCGTCGACGAGGGCGGCGGCTCAGATGACGAAGCCGACGATCGGGCCGGCCGTGGCGCCGATGACACAGGCGCCCATCACCATCAGGAACTGGCTCATGTGCTCGTCCCCGTCACCGGTCTTCACGGCCAGCGCCATACGGCTGCCCACGATCAGCAGCCCCGCCACACCGGCCGCGGTGACCAGCCAGGCGATGAGGTTGAGGACGAAGTCGAGCTCTCTGGTGACACCGGTGGGCGGGCCAGCGGCCAGCGTGCCGGTCAGGGCGTGCAGGGTGCTCATGGGATGGTCCTCCCGGTCAGTCTGGCCAGTGATGTGATCTCGCGCGGCAGCGGTCCGGTGAGGTCGCCGGTGCGCCAGTCGGGCACCCACGGCACCCGGTAGACGTCGATGACGGAGCTGATCACCTTGATGCGCTGGGCGAGTTGACGGGGCAGCCGGCCGGGTGCGTCCGCGACCAGGACGATGGCGTCGAGGTCGAGCCCCGGCGGCGCGTCGCCTCGCCGGAAGATGTCGAGCGTGTGCGAGACGGCCTCCAGACCGGCGGCGTGCGTCCGGCCGACCAGCAGCACCGAGCCCGGCTCGCCCTGGTCCGACCGCGGCCAGCTGCGGCCCGCGTCGTGACCGCCGAAGACGGTGGCGAGCGTCGAGGCGCCGGCCCCGCCGTGCGTGGCGACCCAGGCGAACTGCCGTGGACTGACGACGGCTTGAGCGGGCGCGGGCCCCTCCTCGCGCTGCCGCGGATCCGGTTCGCCGACCGGACCGCGGATCCAGATCTCGGGCCCGTCCGGCCCGTGCCGTTCGTTCCCCTGCATCGCGACCCCCTTCATCGCCACTCTCCTCCGTCGTCGGCCCCACCGATCTTCACGTCGCCCCGACAGGTTAGGTAACGGGGTGTGAGTTCCTGGGACGAGCCTGTGACGTCGCGGTGACGCAGGCAACGGGTGGGAGCCGAGAGACTCAACAGCATGTACACGACCGGATCTTGAGGCTGAGGGGAGCCCATGTCCAACGGGGGCGGAAGCACCATGACCTGGGTGGTCGGCGGTTGCATAGCCGCGGTGATCATGCCGGTGGTCATGATGGTCGGAGTGAGCGGGGCATCGAGTGAGGACGGCGGAGGGGCGGGCGGGGGTGGCGGGTTGAAGGACGGCGCCGTTCCGCAGCAGTACGTGCCGTGGGTCCTCAAGGCGGGCGCGTTGTGCGACGTCATCAAGCCCGCCGTCATCGCCGCGCAGATCGAGGCGGAGTCGGGCTGGAACCCGAATGCCCAGTCGCCCGTGGGCGCCGAGGGGTTGTCGCAGTTCATGCCCGGGACCTGGCAGACCTGGGGACGGGACGACGACGGCAACGGCCGGGTGTCCCCGTACGATCCGGGCGACGCGATCATGGCCCAGGGCCGCTACGACTGCGCGCTCGCCAAGCAGGTCGAGGGCTACAAGAACCGTGGTGAGGCGCGCGGCGAGACCCTGGACCTCGCGCTCGCCGCGTACAACGCGGGACCGGGCGCGGTGCACCAGTACGGCGGCATGCCCCCGTACACCGAGACCCAGAACTACGTCGCCACGATCAAGTCGCTCATCGCCAAGTACGAGTCGGTGGACGACGCGCCGGGCAAGATTCCCGACGGGCAGCAGATGGCGATGCCGCTTCCCGGCAAGCCGCCCATCACCTCGCCGTACGGCATGCGCATGCACCCGATCCTGCACGTCAGAAAGCTGCACACGGGCATCGACTTCGGCGCCGCGGCCGGTACGCGGTTCATGGCGGCCCGGGACGGGACGGTCACCTTCGCCGGATGGTCCAACGGGTACGGAAACCGTGTCGTGATCTCCCACGGAACCATCGACGGCGACCAGATATCGACCACCTACAACCACATGTCCGCCCTCAGCGTCCGTGTCGGTCAGAAGGTGAAGGTCGGTCAGAAGGTCGGCGCGGTGGGCTCCACCGGCTACTCGACCGGACCGCACGCGCACTTCGAGGTCCAGCAGAACAACAAGTACGTGGACCCGGCACCCTGGCTGGGGCTGAAGTGAGAAGGAGGGAGGCGACGATGAGCACGCGTACGAGGACGATCGCCGTCGCGGTCGTGTCCGTGACGGGCCTGGTGGCGTTGACGGGCTGTGGCCTGCAGGACCATCGTGATGTGGTGGGTGCGCCGGGTGCGTCGCCCTCCGCGGTGCCCTCGGTGGCGCCGAAGGCACCCCTCCCGTCCGGCAAGCCGCTGGGCGCGGACGCGCGGGTGCCGAGCCCGTCGGGCGTCGACGGGACGGACGCGACGGACGTATCGGAGGCGTGGGCGGAGGTGGCGTACGGCTATGACACGAAGTACGACTCCGGCCCGCACGACGCCGTGCTGCGCTCGGCGCGCTGGTTCACGGCCAAGAAGGCCGCTGCCGAGCGGTCCTACCGGCCGGCCAGCGGCGCGGGCGACGCCTGGAACACCTGGGCCGGGCACAAGGCCTGGACCACGGTGAAGGTGACCCCCGACGACGACGGCGACGGCCCCAGGGACACGGCCGTCCTCGCCTACCGAGCCCTCTACGTCGACGGCACGGCGCACGGCCGCGACGGCTGGACGGGCACCGGGCCGCGCGCGAACGTCTTCCTCAAGCTCACGCGGGCGGGGAAGGGGCAGCCGTGGCACGTCGACGAGGTGAACGCGGTGGAGGCCGCGGTCCCCCCGTCCCCGGAATCGTCCGCCGCGTCCTCCTCGACTCCGTCCTCCGCCGCCTCGACCGAACACCCCGAGTGAGGGAACCGATGTCTCGACTCAGCCGCGAACAGAAGCGGGAACTCAAGCGGCAGCGCTCGGCCGGTGCCGCCCCCGGCGGGCACCCGGCCACCGGGGTGACGCCGATCGAGGTGCACGTGCCGGTGACCGCGGACCGTACGGGCGGTGGTGCCACGGTCGGCGGGATGCCGGTCGTCGCCGCGCCCGGCGAGACCGTCCAGGCCGCCGTCCTCACCTACCTGCACCGGCTCGTCCTCGCCACCGGCCATCCGGTCCTCGCCACCGTCGACGACGAGCGCATCGGGTACGTCGTGCCGCTCCAGGTGCACGTGGACGGGTCCAGCCAGTACGCCGGGGAGCCCGTGCGGGTGGGCCCGGGGGCGCCGGTGACGGCCGCCGAGCCGGAGCCGCCGACGCGACCGGAACCGCGGCAGAGCGCGCCGGCGCCCCAGGCCCAGCCCCAGGCGCCCGCGCCGCTGTCCCAGGCTCAGGCACCCGCGCCGGTGTCCGGGGAGGGCGCGGCGCCGGTTCCCCACCGGGACAAGGCGACGTACGTCCTGCGCGCGGTACCGGAACCGGACCCCCGGCCGGCCCCGGAGCCCGCCCCCGCGCCACGGCCGGTGCTCGCACCGGAGCCGCAGCCCGCGCCGACACCGGCTCCCGTGCCGCAGCCGACGCCCGGTGCACCGGAGTTCGCGCCTGCGCCGCGGCCGACCACCACGCCGGAGCCGCAGCCCGCGCCCGCCCCGCAGCCGGTCCGCGCGCCCGAGCCCGCTACCGCCCCCGCGCCTGCGCCGGAGCCGCAGCAGCGGCCCGCGGCAGTGCTTCGGCCTGCGCCGGAGGTGGCGCCCGCGCCCGCTCCTGCCTCCGTGCCGGGGCCCGAGCACGCGCCAGTTTCGCGATCGGAGTTCGGGCCTGCATCGGGGCCGATCGCGGAGCCGCGGCCGATCGCGGAGCCGCGGCCGGTCGCCGCGCCGGAGTCGGCACCTGCCCCTGCTCCTGCCCCCGCGCCGGAGCCGCAGCAGCGTCCCGCGGCGGTGCTTCGGCCCGAGCCGGAGGTGGCGCCCGCGGTTGCTCCCGCCCCCGCGCTTGAGCCGCAGCAGCGGCCCGCGGCGGCGCTTCGGCCTGCGCCGGAGGTGGCGCCCGCGGTTGCTCCCGCCCCTGTGCCGGAGCCCGAGCACGCGCCCGTCTCGCGGCCGGAGTTCACGCCTGCGCCGCGGCCGATCGAGGAGCCGCGACCCGTTGCCGCGCCGGAGCCGCAGCAGCGGCCCGCAGCGGTCGTGCGGGCCGAGTCGAGTGCGGCTCCCGGGGCCGAGCCCGCTCCGGCGTCCGCGCCGCAGCCGCGGTCCGAGGTGGCGCCCGCGCCCCTGCGGGACCCGCAGCCCGCGCCGCGTCCGTTGCCCGAGACGGCACCGGTGTCCCTGCCTGTCACCCAGGAGTTCAGGCCCGCTCCGCAGTCGCCGCCGCAGCGGCCCGAGCCGGACGTGTCGCCCGCGGCTGCCCCCGCGCCGGAACGGGCCCACGCGCCCGCTCCCGTCGCGCAGCCCGCGCCCGCCGTGGCGGAGTTCGGGCCCGCGCCGCAGTCCGCTCCCGCACCGGAGGCCGCTCCGGTCGCGGCCGGGTTCGGGCCCGCGCCGCAATCGGTCCGCGCGCCGGAGTCCGAGCACGTGTCCGCGCCGAGGCCGACTGCCGTGCCGGAGCCGCAGGCCGCTCCCGTGCAGCCGCCCGCTGCCGTGCTGCGGCCCGAGCCGGCCCCCGCGCCTGCTCCGGCCCCCGCGCCGCAACCCGTCGCGGAGGGGCCCACGCCCGCGACGTTCGTGCTGCGTGCCGTACCGGAGCCGAAGCCGCTGCCGGGGAGTGCGGCGACGCACGTACTGCGGGCCGTGCCCGAATCGGCCGCCGGTGCGGTGGCCGCGCCGACGGGGGAGTTCGGGCCGGCACCGGTGGCCGAGCCCGCCCCCGCCCACAAGGCCCCGAGCGAGCCCGCGCCCCTGCTGGACCCGGAGCCCGAGCCGGAGCCGAAGCCCGCTCCCGTGCGCGGCTTCGACGCCGTCGCCGAGGCCGTGCTCGACCAGGCACCGGAGGGCGACGGCTCGCCGCAGTTCCTCCAGGAGCCCGTGGCACGGATCAACGAGGCCGTGAAGATGGGCCGGATCGAGGCGGCCGCGGGCATGGCGGAGCAGGCCGTCGCGGAGGCGTCGCACTCGCTCGGCCAGGACCACCCCGAGGTGCTGAAGCTGCGTGAACTGACCGCGTACATCGCCTACTTGGCGGGCGACGCGCTCAGGTCCTTCCACCTGTCGCTGGACCTCGCGCAGGTCCGCCGACGGCACCGGGACCCGCGTGCCGCGTACGGCAACGTGCAGAGCGCGGCGGCGGCCTGGCGCGCCGTCCGTGACCCGCTCCAGGGTCTGCACCTGGGACGTGACCTGATCGGCGTGTGGGCGGAGCTCGCGGCCGACGGCGGTCCCGCCGCCGAGGACATCGAGCAGCTCGAGTCGGCGCGTACCCGTATGGGCCGTCTGTCCGAGCGCGCCCGTGTCATGGCCGACAACCCGTACGCGCAGACACCCCGGGCCCATGGTCAGTGACGGCCGGGGCGCACGGCGCGGTCCCGCGGGACGAGGAGGAGACCGGCCCGGCGCGGGTGCGTCCGGCGTGTCCGGAGCCGGGGGCGCCGGACTCGAGGCGTCCGGCGCCGGTGTGCCGGGTGCCGGGGCCGACCGGGCCGCCGCGGCCCGCCGCCGCTCACCGCAGCCGGGAACGCGGGCGGCACGCCCGGGTGCCCGCGCCCCGCGGGCCGGCGAGCCGACCCCGCGTACCGAGGTGACCGTCAACGAGCTGACCGGCACCATGAGTTGGCGCACACTCACGCCGGGCGTCGCCGGAAGGCGGGGCCGCACCGATCGCGCGGCGACACCCGCGGGACCGCGGGGCGCCGCCCCGATCCCGACGCCCCCGGCCGCCGTACGGGCCGCGGTGGACGTCCACGTCGAGTCGCTCGGCGCGGGAGAGTTGCAGCATCACCTGGCCCAGGTCGGTGCCCTGCGCTCGCGGGTCGCCGCCGACGTCGCCCTCGGCGGGCGGGTACCGGCGGTGGTCGCCGCCAGGATGCGTTCGGTCTCCACGCCGGCCGCCGCCCATGCTCTCACCGTGGAACGAGCGGACACCATGCGGGAGTTGGGGCGCAAGGCGCCCGCGGCGAGGGCGGTGACCCCCGTCGCGGGCCCGGCGCGTCCACCGGCCGCGCCGCCGCCGGGACCGCGGCGCTGACCGGGACGCCTGCCTAGGACGACAGCGCCCACACCGCATGGGCGAGGGCGTCGCCGTTGCGGTCCAGCGCGGTGTCGTTGATGTTCGACGTCGTGTCGCAGGAGGAGTGGTAGCAGCGGTCGAACGGCTGGCCCGCCGTGCCGCCCCACTTCGCGGCCTGGGCCGTCGTCTTGACGTAGTCGGCGCCGCTGAAGAGGCCGCCGACCGGGATGCCGGCGTTCTTGAAGGGGGCGTGGTCGGAGCGGCCGTCGCCCTCGGTCTCCGGCTCCGTCGCGATGCCCAGGCCCGTGAAGTAGTCCTTGAAGGTCTTCTCGATGGCGGGGTCGTCGTCGTAGACGAAGTAGCCCGGGTTCGGGGAGCCGATCATGTCGAAGTTCAGATAGCCGCTGATCTTCGAGCGGTTCGTGGAGGAGAGGTTGTTGACGTAGTACCGGGAGCCGACCATGCCGAGCTCCTCCGCGCCCCACCAGGCGAACCGGAGGTGTTTGGTGGGCTTGTACTGCGCGCGGGACACGGCGAGCGCCGTCTCCAGGACGGCCGCGGACCCGGACCCGTTGTCGTTGATGCCAGGCCCCGCGGTCACGCTGTCGAGGTGGGATCCGGCCATGACGACCTGGTTGGAGTCGCCGCCGGGCCAGTCGGCGATCAGGTTGTAGCCGGTGCGTCCGGACGAGGTGAACTGCTGGAGGGTCGTGGTGAACCCGGCCGCGTCCAGCTTCGCCTTCACGTAGTCGATGGACGCCTTGTAACCGGTGCGGCCGTGCGCCCGGTTGCCGCCGTTGGCGGTGGCGATGGACTGCAACTGTGCGAGATGCGCCTTGACGTTGGCGACGGGGAGGTCGGGGGCGGCGGCCACGCCGGGGGACGCGGGCGCCGCGCCGGCTATGGAACCGGTGGTGAGGAGCGTGGTGGCCGCCACGACGGCAGCGGCGACGGCACGTCCGGGAACGGAGAGCTTCATGTGGGGGGCTCCGAATTCCGCAGTGAGTGGGGAGCCCGATGGTGGGGGTGAGGCTGACGCTCCGTCAAGAGCGGAATCCGGTCACCCCCGTCCGCATACCGGAACCCCGCGGTGCCGTGCGTCCGAAGTCACGCCACCCCGCGTGTGTCCCCCTAGTGCACGCAGAACTCGTTCCCCTCCGGGTCGGCCATCACCACCCACTCGCCGGCCGGTTCCTTCACGTGCCGCAGCATGCTCGCCCCCAGCTCCGTGAGCCGCTCGACCTCGGCCGCCCGCTCTCCCGGCGCCGGGTGCAGATCGAGATGGAGCCGGTTCTTGGCGGTCTTGGCCTCCGGCACGCGCTGGAAGAGCAGTCGCCGGCCGAGACCGGTGCCGCTCTCCTCGTCGTACGGGTCGTCCGGATGCCGTACGGCGATCAGGTCCCGGAACGCCGCGCGGCCGTGGAAGTCGACGGTGGCCCCGGCCGGCAGCGCGCCGATCTCCAGCAGCCGTTCCACCAGTGCGCTGTTGTCCTCGGCCCGGTAGTGGAGCGCGGCCGCCCAGAAGTCGGCCTGGGCATGCGGGTCGGTGGCGTCGACGACGAGTTTCCAGTGCAGAGGAGTGGGCGTCATGGCGGGCATCCTGCCAGTCCGCAGGCGGTTCGGGGGCCGGGTCGCCGAACCGGTCCCGCGGCCGGACGGCGCGGTGCCCGGGCAGTACCCCCTACGCGTGCTCCCGCGGGGCGGTGACCGTGCCGGCGTCCGGGGCGGTGCCGGGGCTCACGACGGCGTCCGCGCCCGTGACGACCTCGGTCCCCACGGCGAGCTCCGCGGCCTCGGCGACCTCGGCCTGCGAGGGGCGGCCGGCGTTCCGCAGCTGGCGGGCGGCCCGCCGCGCGGTGCGCAGCGCGTCGAAGGTGAGCAGCGACAGCGCGAGCCAGACCAGCGCGAACCCGGCCCAGCGCTCGGGCGGCATGGCCTCGTGGAAGTAGAGGATGCCGAGCAGGAACTGGAAGACCGGTGCGAGGTACTGCAGCAGGCCCAGCGTCGACAGCGGCACGCGGATCGCCGCCGCCCCGAAGCAGACGAGGGGGAGCGCCGTCACCACACCGGTCGCGGCGAGCAGCAGGGCGTGTCCCCCGCCCTGCGCGGCGAAGGTCGCGTCTCCCTGGGAGCCCAGCCACAGCAGGTAGGCCAGCGCGGGCAGGAACTGGATCGCGGTCTCGGCGGCGAGCGACTCGATGCCGCCGAGGTTGACCTTCTTCTTCACCAGCCCGTAGGTGGCGAAGGAGAAGGCGAGGCAGAGGGAGATCCACGGCGGCCGGCCGTAGCCGATGGTGAGGACGAGGACCGCGCTGAAGCCGACGCCGACGGCCGCCCACTGCACGGGCCGCAGCCGTTCCTTGAGGATGAGGACGCCCATCGCGATGGTGACGAGCGGGTTGATGAAGTAGCCGAGCGACGCCTCCACCACGTGTCCGCTGTTGACGGCCCAGATGTAGACGCCCCAGTTGACCGTGATGACGGCCGCGGCGATCGTGATCAGGCCCAGCTTGCGCGGCTGCCGCAACAGCTCGCCCGCCCAGGCCCAGCGCCGCATGACCAGCAGTGCGATGCCGACCACGCCGAGGGACCAGACCATCCGGTGGGCGAGGATCTCGACCGCTCCGGCGGGCTTCAGCAACGGCCAGAAGAGGGGGACGAGCCCCCACATGCCGTACGCCGCGAAGCCGTTCAGCAGACCTACGCGCTGTTCGCTCCTCGACGTCGCGGCCACCGCTGCCTCCTTCTCGTGTGACCGCCGCTCTCGTGCGGCGGAAGTCTCGAAGAAGGTAGCGCCGAGGACCCCTGCCTGTCATGCCCGTATCGCCATACGGTCATGACAGGCAGGGGTGGTGTCGACGGGACCCCGGGGGCGCGGGGGTTCAGCCCTTCAGCGCCGCCTTGATCGACTCGGCGAGCGGGGTGGTCGGGCGGCCGATGAGGCGGGACAGGTCGCCGCTGGTTCCGGCGAGCAGCCCGCGCTCCACGGCCGCGTCGACGTCCACGAGGATCGCCGCGAACGGCTCGGGCAGACCCGCGCCGGTGAGAATGCCCTGCAGCACCTCGCCGGGCACGTTGTTGTACGCGATCTCCCGGCCCGTCTGCGTGCTCAGCTCCGCCGCGTACTCGGCCAGGCCCCACGCCGTGTCGCCGCTGAGCTCGTACGCCTGGTTCTCGTGCCCCTCGCCGGTCAGCACGGCGACCGCCGCCGCCGCGTAGTCGGCCCGGGAGGCGGAGGCGATGCGGCCCTCGCCGGCGGAGGCGACGACGGCGTCGTGCTCCAGCACCGGGGCGAGGTTCTCGGTGTAGTTCTCGTGGTACCAGCCGTTGCGCAGGAAGGTGTACGGCAGGCCGGAGTCGAGGATCGCCTGCTCGGTGCCCTTGTGGTCGTCGGCCAGCTTGAAGTCGGCCGCAGGACCGCCCAGCACCCCGGTGTACGCGAGCTGTGCGACCCCGGCCTCCTTCGCGGCGTCGATCACGGCGGTGTGCTGCGGGATGCGCTGCCCGACCGCGTTGCCGGAGATCAGCAGCACCCTGTCGCCGGCGGCGAAGGCGCCCTTCAGGGTCTCGGGCGCGCTGTAGTCGGCCACGCGCAGCCCGACGCCGCGGGCGGCGAGGTCGGCGGCCTTCTCCTCGCTGCGGACGACGGCGACGATCTCGGACGCCGGGACCTTCTCCAGCAGGCCGTCGATGACGTGACGGCCGAGGTGCCCGGTGGCTCCGGTGACGACGATGCTCATGAGTGAACTCCTTGTGGGGTGGTCTGACACTCACCCTAGGAGGTGCACTAACTCTGCGAAAGTACCCACTTTCAAGTAAGGTACTGGCATGGCAGTAAGTACCGGAGCAGCAGAGAACAAGTACACCGTCGGCGAGGCGATGTGCCCCTACCGCCTGGTCCTGGAGCACGTCACCAGCCGCTGGGGCGTCCTCGTCCTGATCGAGCTCCTGGAGCGCCCGTTCCGCTTCAGTGAGCTGCGCCGGGCGATCGGGCGGGTCAGCGAGAAGATGCTGACGCAGACCCTGCAGACGCTGGAGCGCGACGGGCTGGTCCACCGCGACGCCAAACCGGTCATCCCGCCGCGCGTCGACTACTCGCTCACCGACCTGGGACGTGAGGCCGCGGTGCAGGTGAAGGCCCTCGCGTCGTGGACCGCGGAGCGCATGGACGACGTGGAGCAGGCCCGCCGCACCTACGACGAGGCCCGGGAGGCGAGCTCCCGGGCCTCGTGAAGGGCATGACCCACCGCGCGGCGGCCGTGTCTCAGCCGACGACCGTCCAGGTGTCCCCGCCCGCGAGAAGTGTGGCGAGGTCGCCCTTGCCGTTCTGTTCGATGGCGGTGTCGAGTTGGTCGGCCATCTGGGTGTCGTAGACGGGGCGGTCGACGGCGCGCAGGACGCCGATGGGGGTGTGGTGCAGGGTGTGCGGGTCGGCGAGGCGGGAGAGGGCGAAGGCGGTGGTGGGGGAGGGGGAGTGGGCGTCGTGGACGAGGATGTCCGCTTCGTTGTCGGGGGTGACGGTGACGACGTTCAGGTCGCCGGTGTGGGGGTCGCGGATGACGCCGCGGGCGTTGTCGGTGCCGAAGCGGATGGGCCGGCCGTGTTCGAGGCGGATGACGGCTTCCTGGGCCTGTTGCTGGTCCTTGAGGGCGTCGA